>CAZCMC010000196.1:0-3801 GCA_964499665.1 uncultured bacterium
CGAGGTTGGCCTGGACACGCCCCTGGCAGAGGCCAGCCGTCGGCTGCCGCCACTTGCCCTGGCGAATCAGCCCTCGCACCTCTTTCGGATGGGCGTGGGCGAGCGTGTTAGGCGAGATATCTTCAGGCATCGATGATCTCATCCGGGATCAGGAGTACATGAAGCATGGACCTTTGTCAACCGATTCTCCCGGGTTCCTGTAGCGTTGGGATTGTTCGCGTGATAGAATCCTCGCGGTTCGTTGCAGATGTTGCCGGCGCGATCTGAGACAAAGGAGATGAAGCGGAGATGACTGGAGGGGTGGCCGTCTCGTACTTCGAATGGGTGCAGGATCTTCAACAGTATTTCTGGCACGAGCACGAGATCAACGAACGGCTCTCAGAGATTATGAACGCCGCGTTCCAACGGGTGCTGTCGCTCTCTCGGGAGGAGCATGTGGATCTCCGGACGTCCGCGCTCATGCTGGGGGTGAGCCGGGTGGCGGAGGCGAAGAAGCTGAGGGGGCTGTATCCATGACCCGCATCGCGAGGCTCGCCGCCAGGGAGATTCTGGACTCCCGTGGCCACCCTACGATCGAGGTCGATGTCGTGCTCGAGAACGGTCAGGTCGGAAGGGCAGCCGTGCCGTCAGGCGCCTCTACCGGCCAGCACGAGGCCCTGGAGCTGAGGGACGGTGATCCGGCGCGCTACGGCGGCAAAGGGGTCACGAAGGCGATCCGCCACGTTCACGATTTGATCGCGCCGGCGCTCGTCGGCAAGGACGTGGAGCAGCAGGCGCTGATCGACCAGACGCTCATCGCCCTGGATGGAACCGAGAACAAAGGAAGACTCGGGGCCAATGCGATCTTAGGGGCCTCACTTGCGGTGGCCAAGGCCGCGGCGGCGGCGGGTGGCACGCCGCTCTACCGGTACCTCGGGGGGCACACGGCGACGATCCTTCCGGTTCCACTCATGAATGTCATCAACGGGGGAGCGCACGCCGACAACAACGTGGATTTCCAGGAGTTCATGATCGTCCCGGTTGGGGCGGCCACATTCGCCGAGGCCCTTCGGGTGGGAGCCGAGACCTTCCATAGCCTGAGTCGGGTCCTGAAGGCGCACGGGTATAGCACCGCGGTGGGAGACGAGGGCGGGTTTGCCCCCCGTCTTCGATCAAACGTCGAAGCGATCGAGCTGATCCTCGAGGCGATCGCCAAGGCTGGCTATCGGGCGGGCAGCCAGGTCGCCTTGACGCTGGACCCTGCAGCCAGCGAGTTCCTGGATGCGGGGAAGTATGTCTTTAGGAAGTCCGACGGCTCGACCCGGGATGCCGAAGGGATGATCCGTTTTTACGCTGAATGGGTTCGACAGTACCCGATCGTGTCGATCGAGGACGGCCTGGCCGAGGACGACTGGAGGGGGTGGAAGCTCCTCACCACCGAATTAGGGACCAAGATCCAGCTTGTGGGGGACGACCTGTTCGTGACGAACATCCGACGGTTGACACGCGGCATCGATGAAGGGGCTGCCAACGCCATTCTGATCAAACTGAATCAGATCGGGACGCTGACCGAGACGCTCCAGACGATGGAGCTGGCCAAGTCCGCGGGGTACAGGACAGTGATCTCGCACCGTTCCGGTGAGACCGAGGATACCACGATCGCCCACCTGGCGGTGGCGACGGCTGCCGGCCAGATCAAGGCGGGCTCTCTCAGCCGGACGGAGCGGACCTGCAAGTATAATCAGCTCCTTCGGATCGAGGAGGAGCTAGGGTCGCGCGCGACGCTCGCCGTCCCGTTTGCCCTGAATCGCTCATGATGGCGTTCGCGGAGCCTCTATGACAGAGCGAAGGACCAAGATCGTATGCACGATCGGCCCGGCCAGTAGCAAGCCGGAGGTGATCTCTCGACTGATCGATGCGGGAATGGACGTGGCCCGGCTGAACTTCTCGCACGGAACCCTGGAAGAGCATGGCGAGGCGATCCGCACGGTGCGGGAGCTCTCCGTCAAGAAAAACCGGCCGGTGGCGATCCTGCAGGACCTGCAGGGTCCGAAGGTTCGTCTGGGCCTGTTTCGTGGCGGCTCGGCGACGATCCACGCGGGCGATCAATTCACATTGACCACCCGCGAGGTGGAGGGGACAGACAGGATCGCGTCTGTCAACTATGACCGCCTGGCCACCGAGGTTAACGCCGGCGATCAGATCCTGATCGACGATGGCCTGATCCAGCTCGAGGTGCTCAAGACCGATGGGGTGCATATCATCTGTAAGGTGTTGCAGAGCGGCGTCCTGACAAACCACAAGGGGCTGAACATCCCCGGCGTCGCGATCAGCGTTCCTGCCGTCACCGAGAAAGACCTGATGGACCTCGAGTTTGGGATCGAGCATGAGGTCGATTATGTCGCCCTGTCATTCGTTCGTACGAGCAAGGATATCTCGAAGGTCAGAGAGCTTCTGAGGGGGCGCAAGGCGGACATCCCGATCATCGCAAAGCTGGAGCGGCCCAAAGCGGTCCGCAACCTGGACGCGATCCTCGAGGCGGCCGATGGCGTGATGATCGCCCGCGGCGATCTGGGCGTGGAAATGCCGCTGGAGGAGTTGCCGCTCCTACAGAAGGAGATCATTCGGAGGGCTAATCTGCGCGGGGTGACAGTCATCACGGCGACGCAGATGCTTGACTCGATGATCGATCATCCGCGCCCAACCAGAGCGGAGGTCTCCGATGTGGCCAACGCCATATTCGACGGAACCGACGCGGCGATGCTGTCTGGTGAGACCGCTTCGGGCGCCTACCCGGTGGAGGCGGTCCGGGTGATGGCGAAGGTGGCGCTTGAGGCAGACCGTGGCCTGCCGCCGCGAGCGCCGTCTTTCCACGAACCTGGCAAAGCCGTGACCTTCCCCGATGCCATCAGCGAGGCGGCGTGTCGGGCCGCAGTGGAAACGAAGGCCCGCGCCATTGTCGCCTTCACGAAAACCGGCTCCACCGCACGCCTCATCTCTCGCTTGAGGCCCGCCACCCCTGTCATCGCGTTTGGTCCTAATGAGCGGATTCGACAACGCCTGTGTCTCTACTGGGGGGTCATTCCGAAGGTGATGGCTCCGACCGCGCACATCGATGAGATGATCGAGAAGATTGACGAAGCTCTCCTGATGGACGGATGTGCCTCGAAGGGTGATGTCGTGGTCATTGTCTCGGGGGCTCCCATCGGTGTGAAGGGCCGGACCAACCTTCTGACCTTGCACCGGGTGGGTGAGCTATAGCGATGGCGAAATTTCCGTGCCCGCTCTGCGGAAGCGAAGTCCACGAAGAGCTCCGGACGGTGCACGAGGACGCGGAGCGATGGATCATCGATCGTATCAAGCGTCAGCATCCGGAGTGGGTCTCCGCCGACGGCGCGTGCACCCCGTGCGTCGAGGCATTCAAGGCAAGGCGTTAAGCGGCGGATAGCGGGACGTCTTCTCCTAGTGCCGTTCCAATTCATTACCCCAAAATGGTGAGGCGAAGGAAAGCGATAGTTCTTAGCAGGACACCTGTCCGCGATTAGCCGCAACAAGTTGGAACGGCACTAGGGATTGGGGCGCTCACCGAGGCCGGAGACCCGTCGCAAGCTCTCCTCGAACTCCTTGAGCCTGGTCATCTCGAGCGTGAGCTTGCTGAGTTGTTCGGCCTGGCCTTCGAGAAGCGAGGTCATCGCTCGGTTCTCCTGCTCCAAATAGCGCATCCGGGTCAGATAGTACTGTCCCTGCACCAGATTCAACAGCGTCATGGCTGATCCGAAGATCAGGAGCACAAGAACCAGGCACGAGAGGACAATGACCCGT
>CAZCMC010000197.1:0-3776 GCA_964499665.1 uncultured bacterium
ATGTCCGGACACTCGAAGTGGGCAGGCATCAAACATAAGAAGGCCAAGGTGGATGCTCAGCGGGGGCGCGTGTTTACCAAGGTTATCAGGGAGATCACCGTCGCCGCCAGGGTGGGCGGCGGCGACCCGGCTGGAAATTCTCGCCTGCGACTGGCTATCGATAAGGCCAAGGCGGTGAACATGCCCCAGGACAACATCCAGCGCGGCATCCAGAAAGGGACGGGTGAGCTTCCAGGGGTCTCCTACGAGGAGTACATCTACGAAGGTTACGGACCGGGTGGGGTCGCCGTGCTGCTGGAGGTGGTGACCGACAACAAGAACCGTACCACCCCAGAGATCCGAAAGGCCTTCGCCAAGCACGCGGGGAACCTGGGCGAAGCTGGATGCGTCGCCTGGATGTTTGAAAAGAGGGGGCTCATCCAGGTGGAAGCAGCCAAGACCGATGAGGATCGATTGTTCGGCGTGGCCCTGGAGGCGGGCGCAGGGGATGTCCGCCGATCCGATCAACTCTTCGAGGTCATCACCTCGCCCAAGGATCTCGAACGGATCAAGGAATTCCTGGAGCGAGAAAAAATCGAGATGGCCACCTGCGAGGTCACGATGCTCCCTCAGAACACCGTGAAGCTTGAAGGGAAACAAGCGCAGCAGATGTTGCGCTTGATGGAGGAGCTGGAAGAGCACGACGACGTTCAGAATGTGTACGCCAACTTCGACATCCCCGAAGAGATCATGGCAGCGATGACCAGCTAGTGCCGTTCCAACTGTGTGGCCTCACGACACGATGATATGTGGGCAACTCAATCGACCTCCGCATAGCGTCATTGTTTGTCCGAAAAAGTTGGAACGGCACTAGGTCGGATCGCCCGACGATGGTGCCGATGGGAGTCTCGTGCTGGTCTTAGGGGTCGATCCAGGGGCCAGCGCAACCGGCTACGGGATAGTCGCTCGCAGCGACGGGGTGCTGCGAGGCGTCGAGTACGGCAGCATCACCACCTCATCGGGCGACCCGTTCCCCTCCCGCCTGCAGCACATCTTTTGCCGCCTCGCCGAGCTGATTCGCCGACATCAACCGGATGTGGCCGCTATCGAAACCCTCGTGTACGCGAAAAATGCGCAAAGCGCGTTCAAGCTCGGCCAGGTGAGAGGGGTGGCCCTCCTGGCCGCCGTCCAAGGCGGGATCGCCGTCGCTGAGTATGCGCCCCTGCAGGTGAAAAACGCCGTGACAGGGTATGGTGCAGCCGGCAAGGGCCAAGTCCAGCGGATGGTCCAGACCCTTCTAGGGCTCCACGAGCCGCCACGCTCGACCGACGCTGCCGACGCACTCGCCGTTGCCATTTGTCACCACCACTCAGCCGCGCTCCGACATCTCTTGCGAGGCAGGGGGCGATGATCGCTCAGCTTCGCGGGCGCCTGCTGTCCAAGGGTCCAGGGCAGATCGTGGTCGATGTGAACGGCGTCGGCTACCAGGTCTTCATTCCCCTCTCAACGTACTATCAGCTCCCGGCGGTCGAACAGGAGGTCGTCCTTTTCGTCTTCACTCATGTCCGAGAGGATGCGATCCACCTGTTCGGCTTTCATACTTCGGAGGAACGGGCGACCTTCGAGCTGCTGACAGGTGTCTCCGGGATCGGACCCCGCCTCGCGGCAAACATCTTGTCGGGAATCTCTGCGGAGGAACTCATCGCAGCCATCTTGCAGGGAGACCTGGCAAGGCTGAAGGCGATCCCCGGCGTGGGGCGGAAAATCGGGGAGCGGGTGATCCTGGAGTTGAAGGACAAGGTCCTGGAGGTGCCGCGCAGGGGCGGGCAAATACCCGGGCGCCAGCCCACGTCGAAACGGGACCAGACGCTGGAAGATGTGGTCTCCGCGCTGCTGAACCTGGGGTGCAGCCGCAAGGAGGCCTCGAACGCGGCGGAGGCGGCAAAGGAGGCCATGGGCGACGGAGCAGAGTTTGAGAAGTTGGTCAAGGAGGCCCTGAAACATCTGTCAGAGGGCACGAGGAAGAGGGCATGACGGTGACCGGCGAACGCAGGGAGAGCGGGCCCGAGCGAGTGACGACGCGGCAGCTTCAGGACGAGGATCAGCAGCTCGAGCAAAGCCTGCGCCCGAGGGCCTGGGACGATTATGTCGGCCAGGAGAAGGTGAAGGCGAACCTCCGGGTCTTCATCCAGGGCGCAAAGGCACGCGGGGAGGCCCTGGACCATCTGCTCTTCTATGGTCCGCCCGGTCTCGGCAAGACCACCCTTGCCTTTATCGTCGCGTCGGAGATGGGTGTGAGTATCCGGGTCACCTCCGGGCCGGTGATCGAGCGGCAGAAGGACCTCGCGGCAATCCTTTCCAGTCTTCAGGAGCGGGACGTGCTGTTCATCGACGAGATCCACCGGCTGAACCCGCTGGTGGAGGAAAGCCTGTATCCTGCGATGGAGGACTACAAGCTGGACCTGATCATCGGTCAGGGCCCCAGCGCACAGGCCTACCCGTTGAAGCTGCCGCGCTTTACATTGGTCGGCGCCACGACTCGCGCCGGACTTCTGACCTCGCCCATGCTCAACCGGTTCGGAGTGGTCCAGCGCCTCGATTTCTACGAGGAGGCGGACCTGTTTAAGATCGTGCTTCGGTCGGCGAAGATCCTCGGTGTGTCGATCATCGAGGATGGCGCGTGGGAGATCGCGCGGCGCTCGCGCGGGACGCCCAGGGTCGCCAACCGCCTTCTCCGGCGGGTCAGGGACTTCGCACAGGTCCTGGGGGATGGTGTCATCACGCTGCAGGCCGCCCAGAGCGCGCTGGAGCGACTGGAGGTGGACACCAAGGGATTCGATGAGATGGACCGGCGCATCCTCCAGACCATCATCGAGAAGTTCTCCGGCGGGCCGGTGGGTATCGAGACGCTGGCGGTCGCCGTGGGGGAGGAGAAAGAGACGATCGAAGACGTCTACGAGCCATTCTTGATCCAGCTCGGCTATTTGGCCAGGACCCCCAGGGGCCGTACCGTCACACGCCTGGCCTTCGATCACTTCAAGGTCCCCCCCCCGGCCGGGTTACAGGGGGAGCTGTGGCGAGGGTAATTGCGAAGCAGTTGACCATGTAACGATCTGCGGAGCAACGAAGGGTTGGAGTCATTCGCCAAGCTGCTCATCGTATTCGGGGTTATTCTTGCCGCCGTGGGGGGACTCATGCTGTTCATCGGAAACGTCCCGTACATCGGGAGACTGCCCGGAGACATCTATGTCCAGCGAAAGAACTTCTCGTTCTACTTCCCTTTGACGACCTCGATTCTGTTGAGCATCGTTCTCACGCTGCTCTTTTCGCTCTTCAGTCGGCGCTGAACAGCGCCGGTGTTCTTTGGAGCCATCTCCCGTCATGTCCATTCCTCTCCGCGTAGCCGATTTCGATTACGCCCTGCCAACCGATCTGATCGCCCAGGCTCCGGCTCCCGAGCGCGATCGCTCGCGGCTCCTGGTCCTCGAGCGTCAGACCGGCGCTCTGCGGCACCGGACCTTTTGCGATCTCGCGGAGCATCTCGTCCAAGGAGACCTTCTCGTCATCAACGAGACGAAGGTGTTCCCCGCCAGGCTCTTCGGTCGATCAGAGCGCCGACATACCGTTGAGGTCCTGCTGATCCAGGAAACCGAAGGAGACTCCTGGGAGGCCCTCGTCAAGCCTTCCAGAAAGGTTCGGCCCGGCGACCGACTGCTCTTGGCCGGCGGGAGGATCGAGGCCGACGTGCTGGAGAAGCGCGGAGAGGGGCGCCACCTCCTTCGGCTCGCCTGTGACGG
>CAZCMC010000198.1:0-3774 GCA_964499665.1 uncultured bacterium
CTTGAAGTTTCTGTAGAGCCCGAGGACGATCGCCAGTCCCACCGCCGCCTCTGCTGCCGCGATGGTAATGACGAAGATGGCAAAGATCTGCCCCTGAAGCATCGTGGATGGGAGATAACGAGAGAATGCCACGAAGTTCAAGTTGACGGCGTTGAACATCAACTCAAGCGCCATCAGGATCCCGATGGCGTTGCGGCGGGTCAGGGCACCGAACATCCCTATGGCGAAGAGGACCGCGCTCAGAATCAGATAGTGGGAGAGTGGAACCATCGCCTCAATCCTTTTCCCGCTCACGTCGAGCCAGGATGATGGCGCCCACCATCGCTGCCAGGAGCAGGATCGACACCGCCTCGAACGGAAGGACGTATGTGGTCAGCAACAGCCGCCCGAGCGAGGCCGTGGTATAGGACGCGGGAGGGGGTGAACCGACAAGGGCGAACCCCTTCAGGCTGGCAATCGCCATCAGCGCGAAGATGGCGAACACCACCACGGCGCTCATCCCCACCTGCTCATTCATGATCTTGACCCCTCGGGCGGAGATCCTGCTGGTCAGCATGATGGCGAAGAGCAGAAGGATGGTGATGCCACCCACGTACAAGAGCACCTGCACCGCCGCCAGGAACTCGGCATCGAGGAGGACGTACAGGGCAGCCACACCGAAGAAGGTAAAGACCAGCGCGATGGCGCAGTGCACGATATTCTTCGCCAGGACCACCAAGAACGCTGCCGCCGTGGTGAAAGCGGCCACCAGGAAGAACACAACTTGGATGACGGTCATGTGGCGAGCTCCCTGCCGCTACCCCAGAAGGACCAGGACCAAACCGGTGATCCCCATGTTCAGAAAGGCCAGGGGCAGCAGGACCTTCCATCCCAGGTTCATGAGCTGATCGACCCGCAGCCTGGCCAGCGTCCAGCGGAGCCACATCATCACGAAGATGATGAAATAGGTCTTGATGAGGAACCACAGCCATGGCGGCAGCAGCGGCCCATGCCAACCGCCCAGGAACAGCGTGGTGGCGATGGCCGCCACGGTGAACATGTTGGCATACTCCGCGAGGAAGAAGATGGCGAATCGCATCCCGCTGTATTCAACATGAAAGCCGGCCACCAGCTCCGATTCGGCCTCCGGGATGTCAAACGGCAGCCGGTTGCACTCGGCGAGCGCCGCGGTGAGGTAGATGAGGAACCCGACGAACTGGGGGATCACGAACCAGATCCGTTGCTGCGCCTCGACGATCTGGATCATGCTCAGGGAGCCTACCGTCATAATCACGCCAAGGATCGAGACAACAAGGGGGACCTCGTAGCTGACGGCCTGAGCCGCCGAGCGCAGCGCGCCCAGGACCGAATACTTGTTGTTGGAGCTCCAGCCGGCCATGATGATCCCCACGACGGTCAGGGAGGAGATCGAGATATAGAAGAGGACGCCGATGTTCAGGTCACGGACGATCAGGTTGGGCCCAAAGGGGATGATGACGTAGGCGGCGAGCGCAGCGGCGAAGACGACCATGGGCGCCAGGGCGAAGACCAGCTTGTCGGCCCCGGCGGGGATGACGTCCTCCTTAATGAGGAGCTTGATCCCGTCGGCGATGCTCTGGGCCCATCCGTGCCAGCCTCCGACCCGCATCGGTCCGTATCGAACCTGGATGTGGGCGCTGATCTTCCGCTCCCACCAGATCATGAACATGACGGAGACGGAGATGAAGAGGATGACCAGACTCGCCACCACCAGCATCACGATCAACTGTGGGACGATCGAAGGGACACCCAATGCCGCAAAGGCGGCGTAGAACCTCTCCAGGGCTTTTTCCATCAGCGCCTCGCGCTCATGGTTGGCATATGGGTATCTGGCAAGGGGGGGCCATGCTGGAGTCGGGTGGGTCAGCCCCGCCGCGACCTCACCGGTCCACCTCGCCCAGCACGATGTCGATGCTCCCCAGGATGGCCACCATGTCGGCGACGAGGTGGCCCGCGCCGATCACCGGAAGCACGCTCAAGTTGACAAAGGCCGGGGAGCGGACCTTGTACCGATAGGGCTTCTCGGAGCCGTCGGACGCGATGTAGAAACCAAGCTCGCCCCGTGGCGACTCAACCCTGGAGTAGATATCTCCGGCCGGCGGCTTCAACTTCTTCGGCACCTTTCCCATGATCTCACCAGGGGGCAGGTCACGGAGGGCCTGCTCGACGATCTTCACGCTCTCCGCCATCTCCAGGCGTCTGACCATGTATCGGTCCCAGACGTCCCCGGTGCTGCCCACCGGAATCTCGAACTCGAAGCGGTCATAGATGGAGTACGGGTCGTTTCGGCGGAGATCCCACTTGATGCCAGAACCGCGGAGCATCGGCCCACTGATGGCGTAGTCGATCGCGGCCTTCTGATCGAGCTTGCCAATCCCCTGGACCCGTTTCTGGAAGATGATGTTGTCGGTCATCACCGCGTCGTACTCGGGCAGGCGGGGCTTGAACCACTCCAGGAACGCCTTGCAATCAGTCAGAAACGAGTCCGGAAGGTCCAGCGGCATCCCGCCGATCCGGTAGAAGGAATAATTCAGCCGCTGCCCGGAGACCGATTCAAACAGATCCAGGATCTTCTCCCGCTCGCGGAAGCAGTACATGAAGATCGTGAAGTTTCCCAGGTCCAAGCCGAAGGTGCCCATCCAGATCAGGTGGCTGGCAATTCGCTGCATCTCCGCCAGGATCACCCGCATGTACTCGGCCCGCTCCGGCACCTGAAGCCCCATGAGGCGCTCGACCGTCAGGACGTATCCGAAGTTGTTGTACATCGACGCGAGATAGTCCAGTCGATCGGTATACGGGATGACCTGGATATAGGTCCGGTTCTCGCCGATCTTTTCGTGACAGCGGTGCAGATAACCGATGTACGGGGTGATCTCTGTGACCACCTCGCCGTCCAGCTTCAACATCAGGCGGAGAACGCCGTGTGTACTGGGGTGCTGTGGCCCCATGTTCACGTACATCTCCTCCATCGTTTCCTGGATCGGCTCGATGATCTCTGTCTGTTCCACGTCTCTGCTCCTGTTCCCGCTGTCAGGCATGCGCCGAGCCGGGCCGCTACGCCGGCTCGTACGGAACCAATCGTTCGTCCTGGTAGTCCTTGCGCAAGGGATGCCCGACCCAATCCTCCGAGGTCAGAATCCGACGCAGGTCGGGATGACCTTCAAAGCGTATCCCCATGAGATCAAAGGCCTCCCGCTCGTGCCAGTTCGCCGCACTCCAGATCGGCACGACGCTCCGGATGACAGGGTCCTCCCTTGGAACCCTCACCCTCACCATGGCCTTGGCCGACTCATTGAGGGAAGAGAGGTTATAGACCGCTTCAAGGTCGCCGCTCGCGATCCGGTCCACGGAACTGACGCAGTTCAGGTAATCGAACCCCATCCCCTTCAGGGCGAGCAAAATCTCGTAGCTTTTTCCCCGATCGACATCCATCCGGGCCTCGACACCCTTGACCTCCGATGCCTTGACGGCCTCGCCGAACTGCGACTTGACCGTCTGGATGATCTCATCAGGCGTCATGCGACCCACTCCAGAGCCCCCTTCTTCCAGGCATAGGCGAAGCCGACAAAGAGGATGGCGATGAACAGCATCATCTCCACAAACGCGAACAGGCCAAGCTCCCGGAAGACGACCGCCCAAGGGATCAGAAAAATCGTCTCCACGGCGAAGATGACATAGACCAGGGCATACAGGTAGTAGCGAATGTGAACACGAATCCAGGAGATGCCGATCGGGTCCTCTCCGCACTCGTACGTC
>CAZCMC010000199.1:0-3703 GCA_964499665.1 uncultured bacterium
TTTCTTGCCAGGATATTCGCGATGTTCATGCACCCTCCTCCTGTGAACCGACAAATACGCCCACCGCGGCGGTGAGCCACTCCGGCTGGTTAGTGTGCATCCTGGAGCCGGCGCCTCGATTCTAGCTTTTCAGGACGTAGGAACTCAACACCTTGTGGGACGACTACCGATCCAAGTCCGGCCAAACTGGCTAGCTCGAGGAATCCGCGGCGTGACAATTCGCTGCCCATGACCACCTCCTTGTTTTGGATTCTGTGGATTAGCAATCGGCGGGCCATGGCAACTGGAAACCACGAGCGCCTTAGAAATGTTGCCCAAACAAATTGATTTTATTGGGTTCTGAGCTTGTGAGGTCAATCAGCTTATCATTCGGACAAGTCCGAGTAATGGGACATCGTTTCCTCAAGATTTCGGCTTGGAGACTAATCTCTTGAAACCGAAAGACATTCCACCGGGACTCCGGTGTCCCATGGTTGCAGAAACCGGCCCCGCCACAAGAGCACCACCTCCGGACCTATATGAGGATGTGTTTGGGCGGGAGGCAAAATTCCTTTCCCCAAAGGATATTGGTTATATCTCCTCGATCGGGGCTGGGAGTGGTGTCTGCTGTCGAAAAGATGTAGTATACTCATCGCGGGACCGTGAAGGTGTGGCCAATGATGAAGACGATGGAAGGAGAAGAGATGAAACCGTCGCTTCGGAACCTCGCCGTGATGCTGGTCTTGACCTTGACAGTGGTCTGGTTCGGGGGAAGCGCCTGGGCCGCGGACCTGCCTGACACCTGGAGCCCGCTCAAGCAAGCCCTGTTTGGGGACAGGCCGCTTCAGGAGGGAATGATCCAGCTTGAGGCTCCGGAGGTGGCGCAGGACGCCGCAACTGTTACTGTGTCCATCAAGGTCGATGCAGCCCAGTCGGCGGAACGGTTTGTGAAGACACTCCATCTGATCGTGGACAGGAACCCGATCCCGATCGCGGCCATCTTCCACCTCACACCGGAGAGCGGCCGGGCGAATCTGTCCACCCGTATTCGCCTCCAGACCTTTTCTCCCGTGCGGGCCATTGCCGAAATGAATGATGGTTCCCTCTACATGTCGGCCAGGCTGGTTCAGGCATCGGGCGGCTGCACAGCGCCCGTCGGGAAAGACGACGCGGAAGCCAAGGCGCGGCTCGGTGAGATGCGTATCCGCACCGACAGCGACGTCAAGCTGAACCAGCCCAATAGCGCTCAACTGCTGGTTCGTCATCCCCAGCATAATGGTCTGCAACGAGATTTGTCCACCGGGTTTTCTATCCCCGCTCACTACATCACGAGCATCTCGTTGAGTTACGGCGGCAAGGTGTTCCTGACCACGGAAACCGGCTTCGCCTTGAGCCAGCATCCCAGCCTGCACTTCTACTTCGTTCCCCAAGGATCGGGAGCGCTTGTGGCCTCGATAACGGACACCGAGAATCGCACCTTTACCCACTCCGTGCCGATCTCTCCCAAAGTCGCCTCCTCGCTACCTTGAAGTACCCATCGAAAGCTAGGAGAGGCGCGGCGCCGGGATCAGCAAACTCGGCTGCTCTTGGGTAATAATGCGAACGCACTAAATAGAGTGTCATTGCGAGGAGCGTAGCGACGAGGCAATCTCTCAGTAGTACAGCTGTGACAGGAGCGATTGGCACACTCGCTGAAGCCCCTACAGGGAATTCGAAGAACGCGTCCGGACGATCACCACAGCCAAAGGCGCCAAGAGAGAGATGGTGCAGCAGGCCGTAAAACGCCTCCCCGATCGCTTCCGCATCGCAGAGCTGCAACGGGTTTGTCCCTGTGTGAGCTATCCGACCCTCAAGCGAGCCCTGGAAGGCCTGAAACGCCAAAAGAAGGTCCGCTGCCTGGGAAAGGGACGCGACGCCCAGTGGGAGCGAATTGGATCATGGAGCGGTTAATAGGATCACGAAATCGCTTTGTGATACGATTAATGCGGATCTGAGCGGAATCTCTGAAGAGCGGAAAAGCATCTTGGGATGGGTCAGAATAGATTATGAGATCCGGACTTTCCACGAGCTCCTGGGCCACGACGATGTCAGCACGACCGTGATCTACACCCACGTTTTGAATCGGGGTGAACGTGGCGTCTACGGCCCCACGGGTCGCCTGTGACAGTGATCTGTTGGCATGATATACTGCGGGTTGACATCTGGATAGACTGCGAGCTCCGCAGCGTTTGTCGGTCCGACGGGGCCACACACAGCGGTGCTAAGTGTCGGAAATTGGGGAAGTGGATTGGTTCTTGGGGTTAGAGTGGCTTTACGAAATAAGCTGCAGGAAGCTGCGCAGTAGACTTAATAGTTCGGCAGCTGAACACATGGCGTTCCCCATACAACAACCTCGGGAAGATGGCGTAATGTCGGCCCCTCACTCGCAAGCTAACCGGAGGTGGGCATGAGCCCTAAGAGAAGTGTCCTGGTGATTGGCTTGGAGCCGACGCTTGTCGACTACACGGCATTCCCCGGCCTGGATGCACCGAAGGTTCTGGCTGCACTCGAAGCCGATCAAGAACGGCTAAATGGCCTCGGATACGAAGTGCAACTGTGCTTGATCGATCTCGGCGAAACCGCGGAGGCAGTCGTTCTCGACCAACTCAGGCAGAAGCGGTTCGACTGCATCGTTATTGGCGCAGGGGTGCGAACGGTTCCGAGCCATTTCATCTTGTTCGAGCGGTTGATCAACGTGGTGCATCAGCACGCCCCGCAAGCCAAGCTATGCTTCAACACGAAGCCAAGTGATACGGCCGAGGCTGTGCAGCGTTGGCTCTGAACTTTCCGGCTCATTCCGTCGCAAGCTCACAGTCGTCTAACACTCTGCCCGGAGAAGACGAAGCATGAAGACCTTAAACATTGACGACACCGCCCTGATCCTGATCGACCACTAGGTCGGGACGATCACCTGGGCCAGCACCACCCCGCTGCCTCTCCTCCAGCGGAACGTCATCATCCTGGCCAAGTTCGCGAAGGGCACCGGAATGCCAGTAATCCTGACGTCCAGCCAGGAAACGAACCTGAACGTCCAGGGGCCCCTCATGCCCGAGCTGCAGGAGATCCTGCCGGAGGCGTTCGCGGCACGCATCAAGCGGCAGGGCGTGGTGAACGCCTGGGACGACCCGGCGTTCGCCGCCGCGTGCCGGAACACCGGCCGGAAGAACTTCGTGATGGCCGGGGTGACGACGGACGTGTGCATGGTCTCCCCGGCGGTCAGCGCGGTCGAGGAAGGGTTCACGGTCAAGGTGGTGTGCGACGCCTGTGGATCGACGAACCAGATCGCCGAGGAGATGTCGTGGCGGCGGATGGAAGCGGCCGGCGTCCACCTGACGAGTACCAACGCCATCGTTGCCGAGTTGGTCAAGAATTGGGCGTCCCCGGCCGGGGCAGTAGCATTCCCGCTGTTAACGTAAAGCACGCCGAACCAGGCGCTGCACCTGACCGGGGTCGCATTACGGTTTCGCGCGACATCAAGCTCTTGCAGCGGCCCCGACAAGTGAGCTTTATCGTTAGGCTGATGGAGTTGCAGGCTGCAGGTGGCTGAGGACGGCGCCGAGGTCGCCCGTGGCGACCGGGGCGCCGGCGCGGTAGGCGATGACCTTGCCGGAGAAGGGGGAGAGGCGGGGGCCGGGGAGGAGGATGCCGACGAGGTTCAGCGGGTCCGCCGCATTAACGATGCCGG
>CAZCMC010000200.1:0-3664 GCA_964499665.1 uncultured bacterium
AGAGGGCCAGGAGAAAGGGGAACCCGATCAGCAGGACGATGTACAGGATGGCCGGAGCCAGCATCAGCCGACCGAGCCACTCCTTGCTGTCCAGGATAGCATTGAGGCGGCCCGTTCGGGCCTCTGCCCGCGCAGCACCTCCCTTTTCCGCGACTACCATCGTCTTGTCTGTCATAGTGGCCTTGGTCCAGTCCTGAGGCCTGTCTCTTTATCGAAAAACTTCAGGTCTTTCGCCTGGATGACGAACTCGTACGTTTCCCCTTGCTGTATTGTGGTCGTCACCGTCGAGGGAAGCTTTGCGATGATATGCGCATCCGCAAGCTTGCCACCCAGGAACCCGTAAAGGAGTCGATCCGCTCCAAGGTATTCGATCCGGGTCACTTTGAACTGGAAGGTCAGCAAGTCTTCTTGGGCCCCGTAAACCTCTCTCGGAAGAAATGTCTCCGGGCGGAACCCGACGATGACATCATGGTACTCAACAAGGTTCATTGGAGGTGATCCCAGGAAGGTGGCGACAAAGGTGTCGGCGGGCTCGTGGTACACCACCTGTGGCGTGCCGAGCTGCCGCACCTTTCCCTGGTTCATCACCGCGATACGGTCCCCAAGGCCCATCGCCTCCACCTGGTCGTGGGTCACATAGATGGTCGTGGTCCCGATACGTCTCTGGAACTGCTGCAACTCTTCCCTGGCCGAGGTCCGCAGTTTGGCGTCCAGGTTGGACAGGGGCTCATCCAGCAGGAAAACGGTTGGCTCCCTGACGAGAGCCCTGGCCAGCGCCACCCGCTGCCTCTCACCCCCTGAAAGTTCACGAGGTTTCCGGTGAAGCAGCTTCTCGATGCCGAACATCGAGGCTGCCCATTCAACCTTTGACTGCCAGGTCTCCTTCGGCACCCTCTGGGCCTTCAGGGGGAACGCGATATTCTTGAAAACGGTCATATGGGGATAGAGCGCGTAGCTCTGGAACACCATCGCGATCTTCCTGGCGCGCGGCGGCAGATCGTTCACCACCTGGCCCCCGATGAGTATCTCGCCTGACGTGGGTTCTTCCAGCCCGGCGATCATCCGAAGGAGGGTGGTCTTCCCGCAGCCGGACGGCCCCAGCAGGACGAGGAATTCCCCCTCTTCGGTGGAGAGGTCAACGCCATTAACTGCTCTGACATCACCGAAGAACTTCTTGACGTTTCTTGTTTCTACCGTCGCCATATAACCAAGAGTTTTGTCTATTGAAATCGGTTTGACCTGGTCCGCGCCGCCCCGGGCCTAACATGAAGGGAGGCTCCTTTTGGGGAGCCTCCCTCTTACACCGATGCCCCTACGGCTGGCAGGAGCCGAGTCCCATCCAGTGAGAGCAAGCATTAGGGACTACACGAGCCCTTTCTCCTTCCATTTTGCGAAGATGCGCTTGCAGGCCGTCTCTGCTTCCTTGATGGCATCCTCTGGGCTCAGCACACCCTTGGCCGCCTTCGCGAACATATTGGGGATGACCCACGTGTTAAAGATCTCGTCGATAGCCGCGTTGGAGTAGCCGGGATATCCTACGTTGGTCGCCCAGTCCAGGACATCCCCCAGGACCTTATACTTATCAGGCGGATGGGCCTTGGGATCATTGGAGATTTGCTGCTGCAGATCGGGCAACGTCTTAGGAAAGCAAGGAAAATCGTAGAACTCGCTGGCCAGGAACGCCTTTTTGAAGTTGCCGATGTAGTCAACCAGAAACTTCTTGGCGCCCTCCTGGTTCTCGGCGAACTTCCAGATGGCATAGCAGGGCATAACATGTTCTAGCCCGATGCGCCGCACCGGACCTTTGGGGGTCTTGATCACCATGATCTTCTTTGAGATCTCCGGGTTTTCCTTCTCGGCTGTCCGAGTGATGGAGATGGCGTTGCAAGCCACGGAGATCTTGCCGGCCAGCATGGCCCTATTGTTGGAGGAGGGATCCCAACTGAAGACCTCGTCCGTCATTGTCTCCTCATAGAGGGCCTTGACGAACTTGACCGCCTCCAGCGTCTGTTTGGAGTTTATGACCACATTGCCGTCCCTGTCCTGCTCCGATCCCCCGAAGGAGTACAGGATCGCCCGCATGGCCATGCTGGTGTCGAGTTCCTGAGACAAGCCGATCCCCACCGGATTGCCGAACTTCTCTTTGATCTTCCGTCCGCCGACACGGACATCGTCCCAGGTGTCTGGCCCTTTGGTCATGCCGATCCCATCGAAGAGGTCCTTTCGATAGTTGAGAGGGTCGGGAACGTAAGCGGGGGAGAAGCTGTAGTACTTTTTGGTCTTGGGATTGTAGGTGCTCTTGATCGCCAGGTCAAGCGGATCTCCGTATTTGCGCCTGCACTCCTGGTAGATCTCCGCGTGGTCGATGACCTGGTCCTCGAAGCTTGACGGGGGCGCCATGAAAAGGAACAGGTCATGCCCTTTCTGAGCACCAACCTCTGCGGCAGCACGGGCAGGTAATGTAGGTAGCCCGACATTGTCTACGGTGACCTCGGTATCATTCGCCTGTCCCCATTCCTTGATGTAGGTCTTGTTGAACCACTCGTCATAGGGTGGGACGAAGTGGACCCACTGGATGATCTTCAACGTTTTCTTCGCCGCGTACGACCGCCCCGGGATGATGATCGAAGGGCCCACTCCTGCCGCCAGCGCCCCCGCCCCGGCCACCTTAATGAAGTCCCGCCTGGAGAAAGCGCCTCGCTTCTTCGCTGCCATCTTCATCCTCCTTTTTGTGCCGACTTCAACCATGGGCCGGCTCCGCAGCCCCGCGGCCGACCCCCCTGCTAAGGACCACATCCTCTGACAGACCATCGGGAGAACACGAGAGCGGTTACATTGTGGGACTGTGTATTCCCCTCTCTTGATCCAAAAGAGCTGAGCTCAGAGAAAACCCGCCTGTTCAGATGCCTGAAGCAGCATCGCCCTTCACGCGTCCACTCCGGGGTTTTTGCTTAACATAGGGCTGATCGGAAAGTCAAGGGAAATTCAGGCAGTGGGTCAGTTTGCCAGAGATCCTTCACTTCGTTCAGGATGACACGTCTCGCCAGTGTCATTCTGAGCGGAGCGAAGAATCTGAACTCCTGTCGCGCATTGGCTCGCAAGTCTCAAACTGACCCACTACCGAAATTCACCCAGGTGTCGATGCTGGCTTTGAGGTCCAATCACGCCACGGTGGAGCCTTTAGGATGACGAATGGGTTACGTACCCGATGTCTCCTACTCTGCCTTGTGCCTGGATCCGGGATGCTTCCCTTGATATCTCCTATCCGCCAGCGGCCGCGGCGGCACAGGATAATGAATCACACCACAGGGGCGCCACTACTTCCTAACCAGCTCTACCCGGCGATTCTTGGCTCGTCCTTCCTCCGTACTGTTATCGGCAATGGGACGACTCAACCCGTAACCCACCGTCGTCAATCGGACCTCGCTGATTCCCGCTTTATCCACCAGCCACCGCTTGACCGCTTCGGCTCGCTTGCGCGAAAGCTCCAGGTTGAACTGGGCGCCTCCAACGTTATCCGTGTGACCCTCTATAATGAGCTCCAACTTGGGATTTTCCTGCAGCACCTTGGCGATCTGACTTAAGACGGTTTCGGACCCAGGCAAGATCTCTGCTGAGGGAAGCTAATCTTCCTCCACGAGGACGAATTGCTCTCTCGAGGCGC
>CAZCMC010000201.1:0-2204 GCA_964499665.1 uncultured bacterium
CCCCTTACAAAGGGGAGGAAACTGAATGGCGCCCACACAAAAGCCTGAAGAGCCTCAAATATTGAACCATGGTGTCACCCATACATACTTGATATTAAAGGCCAAGCGGAGGAGGATCTTGAGAGGGAGACCCATCATCGTCAGGAAGAGCGCGGCAATGATCCCGTAACGCACCGGGCCCAACTGACGGATGGTCTCGTTCGTGTCCCGCTTCCAGTAATAGAAGATGACCGCCGTGCTGAAGTAGAGCACAATCAGTACGAACCCGATGACCTCGGCACCGAAGATCTTGGGGTTCCCCAACCACTTGAACGGCCCCCAGGCAGCGAGATCGACGTTCACCAACGCAATGACCATATGGGGGTCCCAGGTCTCCCATGGCCAAAACAGATTCCAGCCGGGGCCGCGGAAGAACACGCCGGTGATGATCAAAGACACCCAGAGGAAAATGAAGCCAAAGAGAAAGGTGGCGATGGCGAATGGCCGTTCCTTAAAGGTGTAGTAGCCGTTCCCCTTCGGGTTGATATCGATGTACGGGATGACCATCAGCCCGACGATGATCAGGCTGGGCAGGACGACGCCGGCCAACCATGGATCGAAATAGACCAGCATCTCCTGAAGGCCGAGGAAATACCAGGGGGCCTTACTGGGGTTCGGGGTTTGTGTGGGATTGGCCGGCTCTTCGAGGGGCGCATCGATCGTGATCGACCAGACGGTCAGGATCACCCTCACGATGATGGTGCAGATGAATTCACTGCGGACGAGATAGGGCCAGACATGGACCCGGTCAGCGACCGCTGGCTTGGTGGCTGCGGCCGGTTGAGCCAACGGCTTGGCCGCCGCCGCGCCCTCTTTTGCCTCAGCCATTGCTATCGTTCAGCCCTTTCACGCACACACGCCTCATCTCAGGGAGACCTCCCCGCGCAAGGCACCGCGTTCTTGGCTCGCCCGGAGTACGCCTACATGGGGCCCGAGATCCCCCCGTCTTTCCTGATCCTCCAGAAATGGACGATCATCAGGAGGCTGGCCAGGATGGGAAGGAAGATGCAGTGAAGGACGTAGAACCTGAGAAGGGTGGGAGGTCCGACGAGCGTCCCTCCCAGGAGGAAGGCCCTGGCATCGTAACGAGGGGTCACCCCAACCACTTGGGCAAAAGGGCCCTCAGTGCCGAGCAGTGGGGTCGCTCGGGCCATATTCGTGCCGACCGTCACGGCCCAGATGGAGAGCTGGTCCCATGGCAGGAGGTAGCCGGTAAAGCTCAACAACAGCGTGATGGTCAGCAAGATCACCCCAACAACCCAATTAAACTCCCTCGGGGGCTTGTACGAGCCCGTCATAAAGACACGAAACATATGAAGCCACACGGTAATCACCATGCCATGCGCGGCCCACCGATGCATGTTGCGCATGATCATACCGAACGGGACATCGAACTGCAGGTACTTCATATCGGCGAAGGCATACTCGGCCACCGGGCGGTAATAGAACATGAGGATCACGCCCGTGATGACGGTGCTCAGAAACATCAAAAAGGTGATGCCCCCCATGCACCAGGTGAAGCGGATCTTGATGGCGTGGCGCCGGATCTTAGGCGGGTGAAGGTGAAGCCAAACGTTGGCCATGATCTGAAGCACCCGGTTACGAGGGGTGTCCAGATAATCGTGACGGAACATCGACCGCCACAACTGCGATTCTACGACCTTCTGCTTGAGCTCTTTCAGTCGAGCCATCTGCGAGTCTGCCCCTTTCGCGCTACGCCTTCAGCTTGAGAAACGCCTCTGGCTTGGTCCAATCCCCATTCTCGGAACGGAACAGGACGCTCTTGTCGATCACAAGCTGCCCGTCATCGGCCAGGGCGATCTTGACCCGTTCGAGTGGCCGTGGCGCCGGACCCTCGAAATTGATCCCGGTTCTCCGGAAACCGCTCCCGTGGCAGGGACACTTGAACTTATTTTCCGTGTTCAGCCAGTTCGGCGTGCAGCCGAGGTGCGTGCAGACCGCGAGGAGGGCGTAAAATCCGTCCGGCTCATGCACGATCCAGACGCGTTGCTCCTGCTTCCAGCGTTCGCTGACCGTTCCGACGGGATACTCTTCCGGCAAGCCCGCCTTGAAGGTAGGCAACGGCTCGAAGAGCACCCTGGGAAACATAAAGCGCCCGAACGCCAATCCGCCGGCTGCAAGGGCCGCCAGTATCCCTCCCCACC
>CAZCMC010000201.1:2304-3658 GCA_964499665.1 uncultured bacterium
AAGCGCCCGAACGCCAATCCGCCGGCTGCAAGGGCCGCCAGTATCCCTCCCCACCCGGCCAACGAGAAGAAATCTCGCCGAGACCAGATGGTCGCCTCGCCCTCCTCGGCCTCGACGATCGAACGTTCCGTCTGACCGCTCTTGGCAATCAGCTCATCGGCCATCGTGCCCCTATGCGAGTGACGTCAGGTTTTCTCTGCAACGATCCAACGTTCAGCTTTATAGTATAGCGCTCTATACCTGTCAAGGTCAAAAAGGCGATATGAAAAAGATTCCTTGCCGAAAGAGCCCGCTCCATGTGACCTTGTAGCGCGGAGCAGCTCGACATCGAGCCTTCCTCAGCGGAACTCCAAGATCGTTCTGGAGCTCCCCCGCCGCAGAACGCGCAATACGTCGTCGGTAGGCTCTCAGATGAAATCGGCCATCAGGCTCCGTCGTGTGTCTCCGTCAATCTTCGTCTGCCTCTTGTAGCCGGGATGATCGACAACCAGTTCGATCGGCTCCCGCCAATCAAGGAACGCGTCCCGCGCAGGATCTGAGAAGGGAAACTTCACGAAGTGAACCGCGCTGATCTTCTCCTCATTGCTTCGACCGCCTTCGAAGATCCCCGGGACCTGGAGCCGCCCCCCGATCTGAAGGGCGACCGTGGAGCCCCGATCGATCCCCTTCAGACTATCCAGCACCTCCCGGATCCGCCCCGGATCATCGACCTCGATAAACATAGTGGCGCTCAACTCGTGCGCGCCAGGCATCAGGTCGTTGTAGGTCTCGATCTCTTCGAGGATCTTCTCCTCCTTCACCATCCGCTCCGTGCGGATCATTTCCTGAATCTGAAAGAGGACGGTGTCGCGGTTTTCGAACAGGAACATGAGACGGTCACCCACCGGCACACGGCGCCAGCGTTTTAAGCCGATCAACCGATGGCGCATCTCATCCCGGACCTTTTCGTACTGAACCAGATCCCGCACGTCATCTCTTAGAATCTTTTGCATCAGGCCTCTCCACTATTCTGAACTACGAACTATGAACTGGTTTCACTCCCGCCCGGCCCCTCCCCGCCCAACCCGTAGGCCTCATGCAGCACCTGCACAGGGTGAACCGCACGTCTGCCGGTCCCCTGAAATATGCGGAGGGCGGACAGGGGACAGTCTGTGGCAACGAGATCGGGCTTCGCTGCCTGCACGGAGTCCAGCAGCGGCTTGGCCCACTTCAGCGACAGCTCATGGTATTGGGCCTTCATGCCCCAGGTCCCGTCCACCGCCGAGCATTTCTCGATCAGATCGACCGTCGCCCCGGTGAGCTCCATCAGATCTCTCGACTTGAAACCGATGTTCTGGGCTTTCAGGTGACACGG
>CAZCMC010000202.1:0-3642 GCA_964499665.1 uncultured bacterium
TGGGTCCCCTTCAGGGACATCAGATAGCCCCAATGGCCGATCTGGAGCGGCCGGTTGGGAAATTGCCATCGCCGTTCCCTTCCCTGTTGTCCCGTGACCGTCGCGATGCTGCCGTGCGGGAGGACGATCAGATGGTCCTGTGGGAGATCGAGTAACGTGAGAACGAACGCCCGGTGGGCCTCAGACGGCACGATGATCGCCGCAGCCAGCGCAAGCTCCATGTCCATCATCTCTCGCCGCAGCGCCAGCGCGCCGGCGATCTCCTGTTCGCCCTCCCACGGGCCGCGTTCGGCGCAGGTGAGACAAGGAGCAGTGGCCGGCGGGTCGGCGCAGAACGCGCCATCCCAGCGGATCCGGTGGATTCTGGGACAGGAGGTCCAGACATCGTGGAGCGTCACGACGACCGGGATCTCCAGGTCGGCGCAGATGGCGACCAGGTTGTTGGTCAGCCGCTGCCAGTGGTGGAGGTGAACGAGGTCCGGCTGGACAAGGGCCAAGAGCTGTCGCGTCAGCAATTCGGCCTCGGCATCGTACTCGTCTGTCCACCGGCGCGGTCGCCCTTCGGCCCGCAGGTATCTAGTGACCAGCAGGCCATCCTGGTCCACGGCGGCAAGCGTCGCCTCCGCGACGCCTCGCTCCGAGCCGGCCAAGACGAAGCAGTCGTGCCCACGCTGCAACAGGCAGCGACTCAAGACCTCGCAGTAGCGCTCCGTCCCGGCGATCGATTCCGGCGGGAAGCCGTGAACGATCTGGAGGATCCGCACGTCGATCTCTCCTTCCTCAGACGTCTCGCCGCAGCGAGCCGATGGCAAATAGATGGCACGATAGGCGTTCAGGCCGGAGATCTGGTGAACGTGGTCGTTGCGTGCGGTTCACTTTGTCAGACCGATCCTCTCAAGCCAGGAGAAGAAGCGGTAGGCCGGGATGGCCCGGACCTTCCGCAGCTCAGCGGCGAGCTCTCCGGCCTGCTTCTCCAGGGCCTCGGCCCTTTCGCGCCAATAGTTTTTTTCGTTCTCGAGCGAGAAGAGCACAGGACCGCCCGTCGGTTGGGCCTGCTCCCGGCGCCGCTGGTACTCCGCCACCGCGTGCGCACGAAGCCGAGACTTGGACGCCAGGGCGAACACGGTGTGCGGGATCTCCGGCTCCCCCTCATACGAGACCAGCACCGTCGGGAATCGTCGAAGCAGCAGGCGGAACGCCTCGGGAGTGAACCGCCAGTAATCAGACGGGTACTCGTGAATGGGGAACAGCATGACCGAGCTGATGGCAATGGTCCCCTCGGGCTTTAACACTCGGTACACCTCATCCATCGCCCTGTGACAATTCTCGACATGCTCCAGCGTGTCGAGGATGAGCACTGTTCCCGCCGTCTCATCGCCCAGTGAGAGGCCCATCAGGTCTTCGATGCGATCGACGCCGACCCCCATCCTGGCATCGCAACCGATATACTGTTTTCCCGGGAAGATCGGCCGCAGATCGGCATACCCTTCCTGGCCCGCAACCTGCAGCGATCCGAACTCATAGATCGGCTCCTGGATCTCGAACAGCTCGGCCACGTCCCTGACGAAGGCCTTCACATTATCCCGCATGAGTGCCTTCCCTCTTGCGGCAAACCATGACGATCTCGTCGGGCCTCGACCAGACCTGGTTGAGGGCGTCCGCCGCGCGATGCGCCAGACGGTTGTACTCCTCGACGCTCTTGCCGAGGCGCTCGGCGAAAAGCCGGGCATGGCTCCGCAGATCCTGAACACCGATCAGAAGTTCCCGCCGGAGATCTTCCAGGTCGGATCGGGTGATCAGTCCCAGCCTCCTCATCACTCGATCGAGGAGACGAGGGTGTCGAGACCTCGACTCCTGCGTGGCCACATCGGCAGGCATCGACCCGGCCAGTTCGAGACGATCGACGTGGGGAAGCTCCAAGGTGACCGGTCCGAGACACAGCGGGGTATCGTCTTTGTTCGTCGTCTCCACAGGCAGGCCATAGTGCCTGCAGACCGTTTCGATCAAGTCGGCATGATAGAATCGCACGTGTTCCGGATCTTTCCAGAATCCGAACAGTTGCATCCTGATCGATTCGGGGTTGGGAAAAACCAGCACCAATCTGCCATCCGTCACAAGCCGGCTCGCGATCAGCTCGATCAGACGGAGGAGCTGATCGAAGGGGAGGTGCTCAATGAAGTGGGAGCAGTAGACGCCATCGAACCGCTCGCCATCGGCACCCAGGAAGTCAAACACGTCTGAGTGGAGGACACTGAGGCCCCGTCCTGCCGCGTCGGCCGCGACCTGCTCGTTCCGCTCGACACCAACGGCTTGTACCCCGGCCTGAGCCAGAAGCTCCAGGAAGATGCCCGACCCGCACGCCAGGTCCAGGACGCGCCGGCAGCCTCTGAAGAATTCGATGTATGGGGCCTGCATCCGGGCGATCAACTGCGGATCGCGCAATCTTGGATCGGCCTCATAGTCGGCATAGTCAAACGGCCTCATCAGGCCTCCATCAGCCGCTGCTGCAGCGACAGCTTCCTCCGCACGGAGAAGGGGAGACGATCCGAATGGGTCCCGATCCAGAGGCCTGCGTATTTCGCCAGATGCCAGGCCGTGGCCGGGCCCACCCATCGCAGCCGCGAGAGACCCCGATAGCCGCGTCGCTTGCAGAACGCCATGTCGAGGGACACATCCCGAATGGCCGCAGGAACGATCCGTCGAAGGCCGGGAAACATCCGCTGCCCAAACAGCTCGCGCATGGCGCTGGCATGGTCATAACAGCGCTGGAACTGGACCTTCCACGTGTAACTGTGGGAGTGGAACACGACCGCCTTGGGGACGAAGACCGTTGCGAAGCCCGCCTCAAGCACCCGTTTGGCCCAGTCCTGATCCTCGGCGAAGTTCACCGGCCTGAAAGGAAAACTGGCCCAGGCCGATCGCCTGATGCACGAGCAGGTATTCGGGAAATGAATATACAACCAAGGATTGGCGGGGTAATCGGGGTTTCCGACGGCCTGCTTCACCATCCGGACGCCGATCTCGGCCGAGATACTCGGCCACTCCAGAATCTCGCGTTGCTCCATCGGGTGGCATCCGGGCCTGGGGAGGTGGCCGGCGTACGCACCAGCCACCCGTTCGTCCTCCTCCACAGGCGAAACGAGATGATCAAGCCAGAGCTCGTTGGCCGGTTCTGCGTCCTGCGACAGAAATACGAGGTACTTCCCCTGGGCCAGCGAGGCCCCGAGGTTGCGAGTGCCGCCATGGTTGAAGCTCTGGGGCGGAATCTGATACAGCCTGACGGGAAAGTGGTCGAACAGCTCCAGCGTTCCGTCCGTCGAGCCGGAGTCGATCGCGATCACCTCAAAGCGTCGCGAGGTCTGCTGGGCGAAGATAGCCTTGAGCACCCCGTCCAGGTGTCTGGCTCCGTTCTTCGTCGGCAGAATGATCGAAATGTCCTTCATCTGTGACCCGCGAGAAGCCATCCCGTCCATCGTTGGGATTGCTTCGGTCCCCTTCGCTTCACTCAGGGCTTCGACTAACTCATTCCCTCGCAATGACACTGCGGAGGTCGTTGCGAGCCACGTTCGCGGAGTTTACACTGAGCTGGGCGAATGTGCTCAGTGTAAACTCCGGCGAAGCAATCTCACCCCGACAAGGAGC
>CAZCMC010000203.1:0-3641 GCA_964499665.1 uncultured bacterium
CTGGAGACCGAGAGAAACGCTGTGAGGAAGAAAGCCATGAGCTGCAGGGCGGGCGAACGTATCATGTGTTGCTGACGGTCTGACGCAAGAGCACTGCCGGCCTTTCTGCCGCCTGCGGCGCTCCCGAAGCCGCGTTATGAGCCAGCGGTGCGCGCCCGGGCGACAAGTTGGTGATAGTCACCCCGCCTGTAACGGCCGATAAGCTTGAGGACGTCGATTCCGTAGCGGATCGGTTTGAGGTGCGATTTCTCGCCGGCGTAACGCGTGGGAATGGGCAGGTCGATCACCCGTAAGCCGAGGATCTTTGCCGCCACGATCATCTCCTGATCAAAGATGAAGCTGCGGCTAGGGAAAAACTGGAAGGGGATGGCCTGCAGTGCCTCGCGCCGATACAGCATGTACCCGCTGTGATACTCCGCGAGTTGTAAACCAAAGAGGCGGTTCTCGAGCAATGTCAGCGCCTTATTGGCGACAAACTTGTAAAGCGGCATGCCGCCCCTCAGGGCGCCTCCCCCCTTCATGCGAGAGCCCTGGACAATATCGGCTTCGTTCCTCTCCAGCGGCGCGAGAAGTTCAGGGATGGATTCAGGCGCGTATTGCCCATCCCCATGGAGCCAGACAATCAGGCCTCCACCGAGCTCAACGGAGCGGGCCAGTCCCGTCTTGGCCGCGCCTCCGTAGCCACGGTTGACAGGGTGTTCGATCAATTCGAGCTTCGGGAAACGCTTCCGGAGCCGGCGGGCGACGTCAGAAGTAGCGTCGGTGCTGCCATCATTGACGACAACGTAGTGGGCAGCTCGCTCGGAGATCTCTCGAGGAATCCGATCGAGGACGCTCTCGAGGGTCAGGGCTGCGTTGTATGCGGGAATGGCGATGACAAGGGCGGGGTCATTCATGAGGGGTTCACAGGTGGCGACTCATACCTTCGTTGCCCTGGCTCATGGCGAAATGACTTCCGGATCGAGGCTGGTCATGCCGTCCGACTCCGGGCTTCTGCTGTGGAATCGTGCACGCCTGTCCAGGCGATGGGCATGACACCGGGGGCGTACTTGGCGTATCCCGCCATGCTCAACTCGATAGTCTGATCGATATCGAACCTGGGTTGCCAACGCAGGAGCGCCTGCGCCTTCGTGATGTCGGGGATGCGACGGTCGGAATCCTCGTATCCCTCACCGTAGAACTCGGTGCTGTCCACGTCCACGATCTCGGCCAGCTTCTCGCCGGGCCTTCGAAACTTCGCAGCGTACATGCCCCGCATCCGATAGGCCAGATCTCGGATGGAAATCTCATTGGCCGGCGACCCGATATTGAAAATCTGACCATCGCATACCCCTCCGGGATTATCGATGATCCTTGCGATGCAGTCGATGGCATCTTCGATATAGGTGTAGCATCGTTTGTGATGACCGCCATCGACAAGTTTCATCCGGGTGCCCTCCAGCAGGGCAGACATAAAGTGCGAGAAGACCCGTGGGTTCCCTTCCTGTTCAAACGTGAGATAGTCGATTTTGGGCCCGATGAAGTTGAAGGGGCGAACAACCGTCCAGTTGAGGCCATCTCTCAATCCGTATGCATGGAGGACGCGTTCCAGGAGTTGTTTGGCGCAACTGTAAATCCACCGGTGCTTACCGACCGGGCCAAGGATGAAGTCGGTCTTGTCCTCGTTGAAAATGGCGTGTCGGGGATCGGTGGGATCCTTGAGATCATCCCCGCAGACGCTGGCCACCGTTTTGCCGTACACCTCACACGAGGAAAACTGAATCAGGCGCCTTTTCCTTTCCACGCATACCTGGGCAATGCGCAAGTTCTCCAGAAAATTCAGCTCGAAGACTTCCAGGGGCTTCAGCACATAGAGGCTGGGGTTGGCGTGGGCGATCAGGTCCACCACCACGTCGGCCCGCTCAATCATCTCATTGACCGCGTCGCGCTCGTTGCGGAGGTCGCCGCGCATGAAGGTGAATCCGGGCAACTCCAAGGCCTCCTGGAGCTTCTCATCGGTAAGGTCGAAGCCTTCTACCTCATGCTCCGTCGTGCGCAAGAGTCGGTTGGCCAGATGAGAGCCGATAAATCCTCCTACTCCAAGAAGTAGAACTCGCATCGTATGAGACTCCCTCGAATGTTTCCTAGGACCCGCCTACCCTGTTATCCGAGCCCTGGTGCGCAGCGTCGGCTCTCAACGCCGCAGCCCGCATACTCATACTTGGTTAACAGTCTCAGGGTAGTACTTCGCCAGCCCGTCCCGAAAATGAATCGGACCAAAGCCCAGGTCGCGTCGGGCAGCACCGATATCGCAGTTCACCGGCGCTTTCTGGGCTAGAATCTGGTCCATGAAGACGATCGGGTGCTTGGAGACTGTCTGGACCAACCGGGCGATCAGCCCGCACACACCGAGGGGCACGTGGATCTTCAAAGCCTTTATCCCCAGACGCTCCATCAGGCAGTCCATGATCTGGTCGTAGGTCAAGGCTTCCGGCCCGCCCATGTCGTAGGTCTTCCCGATCGTTTCAGGGGCATCAATAGCTCTAAACATGGCCGCCACCAAGTCCTCCACGAAAATCGGATAAATGACGTATGAGCCATCTCCTATCATAGGCACAACGCGCCATTTCTGAATGATTTCCCCTATCTTGCGAAGCCGTACCTCGCCGGGTCCATAGAGCAGGGCCGGCCGGAAAATGGTGAGGTCCAGCGCGGCCTTCCTGAGAATCTCCTCTGCTTTCCTCTTGGTTGTGCCATAGAAGCCCGGATAGTCGCGCCCCGCCTTGATCGAACTCACAAACAGGAAGCGCCTCACACCATGCTCCGCGCAGGCGCGGACGATGTTGCGAATCCCCCCAAGCGTGATCCGCTCGTGAGCATCTCGTGGCATGTGTTCGTGAGCTGTAATCAGGTGAAGGACAGCCCGGCTACCTTTGACCGCCTTGCTCACCTCCTCATAGTTCGTGACATCGCCGCGGCAGATCTCTCCTCCCATCGCGTCAGCCATATTGAGCCGCTCGCTGCTGAAATCAAAAGCTCGAAACGGGACATTTCCTTCCGAGGCGAAATGACACATGCGGGTTCCGACGAATCCGCCGGCACCGGTGATTAAAATGGGGGTGTCCATCACAATCGAGCTTGCCAATCCGGATATCACGAGACCCCGAGTCGAGTCTCAGGGGAAATCTAGTCTTGAAAAGGTTGCGCAAGATTCCGGAAGGGGGCTGCAGGCCATCAGATGCGATTGATGGGGCTGTCCCCTCGGCTGTTTTCCCCTACCCTGATGATATCAGCGAGCTATGATAATCGGTGGCAGGATAAGAAGTCAATCTTGTTTAACAAAGGGCGGCGTTGAATTTCGTCTGTCATCTGCGTGGACCTCCGCCAATCCATGCATAATCAATCGGATGACGTGGCCACGAACTGTTGTCCACAAAGCGGTGAAGCATCTTGGCACGGCGGCTCGGCGTGTAATTCAAGGAGGGTGCCTGGCGCCCCGCAGTGGGGTCTCTGGGCAAATTCGTAATGAAAGCACTTGCGGACGCTTGTGACATTCGCCAAGGTGGGACACTATGGATCACCGATATCGCAGGGATGTGGTCCGGAGGCAGTTAAAGGCACGCTGGCGGCCTGGGTACCGGTGTCGAGATCCAAGCGGAGAC
>CAZCMC010000204.1:0-3625 GCA_964499665.1 uncultured bacterium
GAGATGAGAAGGACGCCGTCGAATTCGACAGCCCCTTCTCATAATCTGGGAGGAGGGGCTTTTGATTTTTGTAGAAGGGATCACGCGATGCCGAAACGGATGGTCACTCTCATCTTCCCGCAGACACTCGTCACGGAACCGGTGATCTATCGCCTCTGCAAGCAGTTCAAGATCATCCCCAATGTCCGCCGGGCGCGCGTGACGGAGAAGGCGGGAGAGGTGATGCTGGAGCTAGAGGGTGAGGAAGAGGAGTTGAACAGGGGGATCGCCTACCTGAATACGTTGGGGATCAGGGTGGAGCCGACTCAGGGGAAAGGACACTGATATGGCGACGGTGAGGGGGCTGAAGTGCAGGGAGTGCGGCCGACCTTACCCTGCGGATCCCCTGCACGTCTGCGAGTTCTGTTTCGGGCCGCTCGAGGTGGACTACGACTACGACCGGCTTCGCGGCACACTGACCCGGAAGGCGATCGAGTCCGGCCCTCCCAGCATCTGGCGATATCGGGCGCTCTTACCGATTGAGGGCGAGCCAGCGGTCGGTCTCCATTGCGGCATGACGCCCCTTGTAAAGGCCAGAAATCTAGCGCGCGCCCTCGGGATGCGGGAGGTCTATGTCAAGAATGATACCGTCAACCACCCATCCTTCTCTTTCAAGGATCGGGTGGTGGCGGTGGCGATCACGAAGGCCCTGGAATTCGACTTCAAGGTGGTGGCCTGTGCCTCTACCGGCAACCTGGGAAACTCGGTCGCGGCGCACGCGGCAGAGGGCGGCCTTCAGAGTTTTGTCTTTATGCCGGCTGACCTGGAACAGGGAAAGGTCATGGGCACCCTCATCTATTCGCCGACGTTGGTGGCAGTGGAAGGAAACTACGATGAGGTGAACCGTCTCTGCAGCGAGATCGCCGATAAGTACCGCTGGGCGTTTGTCAACATCAACATCCGCCCCTACTACGCCGAAGGTTCGAAAACCTTCGGCTACGAGATCGCGGAGCAACTTGGTTGGCGCACTCCCCAGCATATCGTCGTGCCGGCCGCAGGCGGTTCCCTCGTCATAAAGATATGGAAAGGGCTCAAAGAGTTCGAGCGCCTCGGGCTTCTGAGCGGACCCTGTGCCACGCGGATGCATCTCGCCCAGGCCGAAGGGTGTGGCCCGATTGTGACCGCGATCAAGGAGAACAGCGAGATCATCAAGCCGGTCAAGCCGAGAACCATCGCCAAATCGCTGGCGATCGGGAACCCGGCAGACGGGTACTATGCCTATAAGGTGGTCAAGGAAAGTGGGGGCCACGGCGAGCACGCCTCGGATGACGAGATCGTTGAGGGGATGAAGCTGCTGGCCAGCACTGAAGGGATCTTCGCCGAGACTGCCGGCGGGGTGACGGTTGCTGCCGCCAAACGGCTGATCGAGCAGGGGCGGATCCCCAGGGACGAAAGCCTGGTGCTGTGCATCACAGGCAACGGGCTCAAGACCCAGGAGGCAGTGGCCCCGACCTTGAAGGTGAGTCTGCAGATCAAACCGACCCTACGCTCGTTCGACGAGTCGATGACCTCTCACGGGATCGAGGTGACGCCGAGGAATCTGAGCTGAAAACCGACATCTGGAACTGTGATGATAAGGAAGCGCCAAAAGGAGCCATGTCAATGAGTGTGAAGGTGCGGATCCCGACACCCCTGCGTGGATTAACCAATGGCCAGGGGGAAGTGGAAGGGCAGGGTGGCTCGATCCATGAGCTGATCGAGAATTTGGAGAAGTCGTACGGTGGTCTGCGAGAGCGCATCTACGATGAGACAGGCAGCGTCCGCCGGTTCATCAATATCTATGTGAATGAGGAGGACATCCGGTTCCTGCAGGGGACCGCGACCCCGTTGAAACCCGGCGATCTCGTTTCGATCGTCCCGGCCATTGCAGGCGGATAATAATCCATCGCCAGCCGGCCCTGATCGACAGCCAGCGTGGTATCGTCCTCCCGAGCACGCTGGCTGTTCTTATTTATGGGCTGGCCCAATCCCGCAGTTACGACGCCTTGCGCGGTTCCACCACGGTCCCGGCCTTCCGGTAGACGGCGTAAATGGCGCCGCTCGGGCAGGCCTGGATGCAGATGGTGCAGCCCTCCAGACATTTGCTGGATTCGAAGCCAAACGGCTTCGTCGCCTGCCAGGCTGCGGTCGGGCAGACCGGAATGCAGACGGCGTTGTGAGTGCACCGGTTCGGGTGTCGAATCAACATCTCTCGTATCAGTTGCACTGGACTCCCTCCTATCCTAGGCCGTTCCTGCGACGGCCCTCAGCCCGGTTTCAATGGCCTCGGCGATACGGTCCGCCTCGTCCTTCGACAGGATCAAGGGAGGCGCGAGAATCATGACATTGCAGAGGCCGGGCACGGTTTCCACGTTACGTCCGACGATCACCCCCGCGTCTCTGATGGCCGCCGACACGGCCGCCATCTCTTTGTCGGGGACGGGCGTTTTGTTCTGGTCCCGCACCAATTCTAACCCGATCAGCAACCCCTTTCCCCTGACCTCCCCGATCCAAGGGTGACGGATGGCCTGCAGACGCCGCATCAGATAGTCACCCACGGTGGCGGCATTCTCCCAGAGGCGCTCCCTCAGAAGGATCTCCAGGTTCGCGCTGGCCGCGGCGCACGCCACGGGATGCCCGCCAAAGGTGCTGACCTGTGAAAAATGTACCCCCTCTTCCGGTTCACCCAGGAAGGCATCAAAGACCTCTTGGGTAGTGATGGTGGCCCCAAGGGGAACGTATCCGGAGGTAATTCCCTTGGCGACCGTCATGATGTCGGGGATGACATCCCAGTGTTGGCAGCCGAAGGGAAGTCCGGTACGACCAAAGCCGGTAATCACCTCATCCAGGATCAACAGGATGCCCCATCGGTCGCAGACCTCCCGGAGTCGCTGCAGATAGCCATCCGGCGACACGATTACCCCTCCGCCACCGATCACCGGCTCGGCGATGATGGCGGCGACAGTCTCCGGTCCTTCGTACCGGACCCTGGCTTCGATCTCGTCGGCGCAGGCCAAGGTGCAGGCAGGGGCCGCCTGGCAATGTGCGCATCGGTAGCGGTCTGGTGGATTAACGTGGAAGAATCCGGGAACCAGGGGTTCGAACGCCTTCCGTCGGCTGATCTGACCGGTCGCGGAGAGGGCGCCGAGTGTAAAACCGTGGTAGCCACGATAGCGGGCGATCACCTTGTAGCGGTTCTCGCCTCGGTGAACCTGCCGCCCGTATTGTCGCGCCAACTTCAGGGCGGTCTCGACTGCCTCGGAGCCGCTATTGCAGAAATAGACTCGCTCGAGTCCTGGAGGTGTCATCGACGCTAATGTCTCGGCCAACCGGACCGCCGGAGCGTGCGACTGGCTGAGGGGGTAGAAAGGGAGGCGCCGCATCTGCTCGGCCGCCGCCTCGACGATCTCATGCCGGCCATACCCGACGTTCACACAGAACAGGCCGGCCATGCCGTCGATGTACGCCTTCCCCAGTTCATCGACAACGATGCAGCCTTTTCCTTCCCGAATCACCATAGGCGGCTTCTTGTCCAGGCTGCGGTGCTGGAGCAGGGAATGCCAGAGGTGCCTTCGGTCCGAAGCGAACAGATGGTCAGCAGCAGTCG
>CAZCMC010000205.1:0-3623 GCA_964499665.1 uncultured bacterium
TGGATCGAGGCACAACTGCACAAGATCAGCGAGCTTGGGTATGAAAATTACCTGGCGGAGCAAATCTACGAAAGGGGCTGACTGCTACGCGAGCACCCCAAACTTTTGCGACAGAACCAGGATGCCGGTGACGATGATGTCACCGGTTCGCAAAGGAGGCTGTTATGAACAGCAATCGACCCATTGGGGGTTCCCACAGGAGATCCCCTCGCACGGTTGCAGGAATCCGGGCGATTCTCTTTTCGGGGATCGGTCTTCTCCTGCTCTTATCCGCCTGCGCGAAGCGACCGGAGGTCGTCTCCACTGGGCCGCCTCCGACGGCCGCCGGGCCTCTCGCCCAGCAGCCCGGTGAGCAACCGCTCGCTCAACCGGGTCTCGGGCCCACTGTAGGCGGACCGGGAGCCGCCTCCAAGCCTGGGAGCGCTTCTCCGGACGGACCAGAAGGTGGTCCGACGGCGGGAAAACCCATGGAGCAAGGTGCAACAGCAGGGGTTGGAGCGGGGCCCTCGATCCCGCTTCCGCCGGGGACCGAGGCGATCATACTCCCGCCATCGCCACCCCGCGAGCAACCGGTCACGCACGTGGCACAATTAACTTCCAAGCAGTCACCGCTTAAGGACATTTTCTTCGACTTCGATAAGGCGGAGATCCGCCCGGATGCAAAGGGGCTTCTCGCGGAGGATATCGCCTGGCTGAAAGCACATCTTAAGGCTGTCATCACAATCGAAGGCCACTGCGACGAGCGCGGCACGAGCGAGTATAACCTGGGCCTGGGAGAGCGACGCGCCAAGGCGACGAAAGACTACCTGGTGGCGTCCGGGATCGACGGCAAACGGATAGCCACCGTCAGCTATGGCAAAGAGCGACCCTTTGTGCTTGGGCATGACGAGTCGGCCTGGAAATGGAACCGAAAGGCCCACTTTGTTGTGACGAGGGAGTAAGAAGCGAGGTCCAGGTTCCGGGTCGACGGTACAAACGAGATCTTTCTCTGCCTTTTTACGATGATCCCTGGCTCTGGTGCAGAGTTCCGCCCCTGAGGACGGGACATCGGGAGCGTGATTGAACGTCCCTTACGCGGGCGGTATGGATGTAAGGACTGATTACCTCCAGGAGATCCGGCTTTTCAGAAGCATGGCGGCGAAGTGCTGGTTCGCCCTGCTGTTGGTGGTCCTCCTGGTCATTCCAGCGGTGGTCGAAAGTTATCTGGTCTACCTGCTGGCCCTCGCCGCCGTTCATATCATCATCGCTATTGGCCTGAACCTCTTGACCGGCTACACGGGGCAAATCTCCCTCGGTCATGCCGGCTTCATGGCCATCGGCGCCTACGCCTCCTCGCTCTTGATGCTGAAACTCCAGTTCCCCTTTTTGCTCGCTTTCCCGGTCGCCGGCCTCATCGCGGGGCTCTTCGGTCTTCTCCTCGGGTTCCCGGCCCTCAGACTGACCGGTCCCTACCTTGCCATCGCAACGCTGGGATTCGGGATCGCGGTGGCCCAGGTTCTGGTCAAGTGGGATTCCCTCTCGGGAGGTTCCATAGGGATCCACCCGCCGAAACCCTCATTTGGACCGTTCATCCTGAGCGGGGAAACCCACCTCTATTACTTGGCGATCGTGATGATGCTCCTCATGACCATTGGCGCGGCCAACCTGATGCGATCCAAGATCGGCCGGGCTTTTATTGCCATCAGGGACAGTGACATCGCAGCCACAGCGATGGGAGTCAACCTCACACTGTACAAGACGCTGGCGTTTGCGGTCAGCGCCTTCTACGCCGGGATCGGCGGGAGCCTTTTTGCCCACCTCGTCGGCTTCATCAGCCCCGAAAGCTTCAACCTCCTGGTCTCGATTCAGTTCCTGAGCATGATCGTCATAGGCGGCCTGGCTTCGATCCTGGGCTCGATTCTCGGGGCGATCCTCCTGACGGCCCTTCCGTATTTTCTCTCCGGGATCAAGAACTTGCCCATGGTGATCTACGGCGCGTGTCTTATTCTGGTTGTGATGTTCGAACCGCACGGACTGAGAGGACGGTGGGGAAAGATCCGCCTGTATTGGCGACTGTGGCCATTCTAAGAACCGTGCGGGGTGCGGAGTGCGGGGTGCGAAGCAAAAGATGGTCGAGATCTGCACTTCGCACCTCGGACTTCGCACCTCGGACTTCGCACCTCGGACTTCGCACTGTTTAAAGCCATGCTTGCCCAACTGATCGTGAGCGGATTGGCGACCGGGAGTCTGTACGCTCTCTTGGCGCTAGGTCTCGTCATCATCTACAAGACCTCCAACGTCTTGAACTTCGCTCAGGGTGAGATGGCGATGGTCAGCACCTTCATCGCCTTCACCTTTCTGGAGACGCTCCACATCCCGTACCTCTGGGCGTTCCTGCTGGCCATCGTGGCGTCGTTCCTATTCGGCGCAGCAATTGAAGTCGCCTTGCTCCGGCCCGCGAGGAACCCCACTCCCCTCGGCCTCATCATCATCACCCTGGGCGTACAACAGGTTCTGTATGGGGCTGCGGGATGGATTTGGGGGTATGACACCAAGACCTTCCCCTCTCCTCTCTCTGACACGAAGATCTACCGCCTCGGCCGGGTCGTTCTGAGTGAAGTGAATCTGTGGATTCTGACCGCCAGTATCATCTTGATGGTTGCATTACTCCTATTCTTCCGGTATACACGACTGGGGGTCGCCATGCGGGCCATCTCCCAGAATCCGACGACCGCCCGACTGATGGGGACACGAACGCCCTGGGTCCTGTCGCTGACCTGGGCAATCGCCTCGGTGTTGGGTGCAGTAGCTGGAATGCTTATTGCCCCCATCACGTTCCTTGACCCCAACATGATGTTGAACCCGCTGCTGAAGGCCTTTGCGGCGGCGACTCTTGGTGGAATGAACAGCCTCGCCGGGGCCGTCGTGGGCGGCGGAAGCCTGGGCATCTTGGAGAATCTGGTTGGCGGCTACCTCACGCCAGAACTCAAAGATAGCGTGGCATTCTTCGTCATCATCCTTGTGCTGTGCCTCAGGCCAAGCGGCCTGATGGGTCGGCACTACAGACGTCGAGTGTAACACTCCACCCAAGGAGGACGCGTGAAGCGAGCAGATCGGACCGGCCGGCCGACTCGAACCGTTGGATTGCTCATCTGTTGCCTGTTCGTCGGACTGGGTGGCGTGAACTCCCTCTTCGCCGCTGAGGTGGGGGTTACAGATACGACCATCACACTTGGCACCTATCAGCCGATCTCAGGTCCACTCGCACCATATGCTGTTCTGGGGCGAACCATAGAGGCCTATTTCAAAATGGTGAACGACCGGGGTGGAATCCATGGCAGGAAGATTAACCTGTTGATCCGGGATGATGGTTACAACCCGGCCAACACGCGTGTCGTGGTCAGGGAGCTGGTTGAGCGGGACAAGGTCTTCGCATTTGTGGGCGGCCTCGGGACGCCGACAGGCCTGGCTGTCATGGACTACCTGAACGACCACAAGGTCCCACACGTCTCACCCGCAAGCGGCTACAGCGGGTGGGCACATCCCCCGAAGAGATACCTCTTCGCGCAGTCAACCAACTATGCTGTCGAGTCCAGGCTGCTGACCAAGTATGCGGCTGAGCAGCTCAAGGCGAAGAAGATCGC
>CAZCMC010000206.1:0-3612 GCA_964499665.1 uncultured bacterium
GGGCCAAGAAACGATTGACAACGTGTGGAGCATATGTAATCCTAAAAAAATGTCAGCTCACTGGACAACCACGCTGCGGCAATCTTTTGGTGACGATGATGACTAGCCCTCTGGAGGCGGTCGGGCGTGTGGCCCTGGCGCAGGTCCAGGGCATGGGTCGAATGGCCATCTTTTTGGGTTCCGCCTGTTTCTGGGCATGCCTGCCGCCGCTGAAGTTGAGACGCATCGTCCGCCAGATTCACTTCATTGGGGTCAAGTCGGTCTCGGTTATCCTTCTCACAGCCCTCTTCACCGGGATGGTCTTGGGACTTCAAGGGTACTACACGCTGCGGAAGTTTGGATCCGAGGCCCTTCTCGGTACGGCGGTGGCCCTAAGCCTGATCCGTGAGTTGGGACCGGTCATGGCCGCCCTCATGGTGACGGCGCGGGCCGGATCGGCCACTGCCGCCGAGATCGGCATCATGCGGATCACGGAGCAGATCGATGCGCTCACCGCCATGGCAGTGAACCCGATGAAGTACCTGGTGGTTCCCAGGGTGATCGCGGGCGTGATAGCGGTTCCGCTCCTCACGGCTATCTTCGACGTTGTCGGTATCTACGGCGGGTATCTTGTTGGGGTCAAGCTGCTTGGGATTAGCTCGGGCACCTACTTTTCCGAGATGCGGAACGCGGTGGAGATGAGCGACATCAACGGCGGCTTCCTCAAGTCGCTGAGCTTCGGGATCATTGTGACCTGGGTTTGCACCTACAAGGGCTATTACACCGGGCATGGCGCCGAAGGCGTGGTGAAGTCGACGACGGAGGCTGTGGTCCTCTCGTCGGTCCTGGTACTGGTCTGGGATTATTTCATGACCTCCCTCCTGTTTTGAGCCGATGATCGAGTTCGTCAATCTCCACAAGAGTTTCGGGCAGCAACGCGTCCTGAACGGGATTAACCTCACGATCCCGCACGGCCAGATCACGGCGATCATTGGACAGAGCGGGAGTGGCAAGAGCGTGCTGATTAAGCACCTCGTCGCTCTTATCCGCCCGGACTCCGGACAGGTGCTGGTCGATGGAGCAGAACTCGGCCAGCTCCATGGCAAGGCCCTGGATCTGGTGCGGGAGAAGTTCGGGGTCCTGTTCCAAGGAGGCGCGTTGTTCGATTCGATGACACTCTTCGACAATATCGCCTTCCCCCTCCGGGAAAAAACCCGGTTGGCCGAAGCCGAGATCGCCAAGCGTGCGATTCAGCGGCTTGAGGCAGTGGGGTTGGCTGATATGGGCCACAAATATCCGGCGGAGCTCAGCGGTGGGATGAAGAAGCGGGCTGCCCTGGCCCGCGCGCTGGTTCAGGATCCAGCGATCATCTTGTTCGACGAGCCGACCACCGGTCTCGATCCGATCCTGCTGAACTCCATCCACCGATTGATTCTCGATGCCCACAAGCGTTTCGGATTCACTGCGGTCGTGGTGAGCCATGAGATACCTGAGATCTTCGACATCGCCCAGACGGTGGCGTTGCTGCACGACGGGGTCATTGTGGAGTGTGGAAGTCCTGAGGTGATCATGACCTCCGCGAACCCTGTCGTCAGACAGTTCATCACAGGCGGCAGCCAGGGTCCGATCCGGCCTGGACCGGGTTCTCCATCGAGTTCGCCTTGATGGGGGAATGTATGGCGTATCAATACGGGAGGCGAGATCGATGAAGCGATGGACCATGGAAACCTTGGTTGGCCTATTCGTGATAGTGGGGGTCGCCAGCCTGGCCTATCTGGCGATCAAGCTCGGCAAGTTGGAAGTGGTCGGCAGCAGGGGCGACACTGTGCTGGCCGAGTTCGACTCGGTCGCGGGACTGAAGAGCGGGTCGGTGGTTGAGATCGCCGGCGTCGAGGTGGGGCGGGTGAGAGAGATCGGCCTGAAGAACTATCGGGCCGTGGTGGCGATGAGCATCGATCCCGGCGTCAAGCTTCAGGACGACGCGATCGTGTCGATCCGGACCAAAGGGCTCATCGGCGAAAAGTACATCAGGATCACGCCCGGGGCCTCCGACAAGCTGGTCCAGCCGGGCGGCAGGCTCCGGGACACCGAGGATCCCGTGGACATGGAGCAGCTCATCTCGAATTATATCTTCGGCAAACTGTAGACGGCGCGAGCAGGAACTGATTCGACGCCGGACCGTTGCACCACGCGGAAAGGAGAAGCGCATGGAGGATACAACCAGAATGAGGCGGGCGATGTGGGTCGCAGTGTGCGTGGCTATTATGGCGGTGGCCCTTATTCCGCGGATGGCGTCGGCACAGGCACCGGCCCCGAAGGCGGTCTATACGCTGAAGGACCTTATCCAGCGCGCCCTCGCGACAAGCCCGGAAATCCGCCAGTTCCAGAGGGGGGCCGAGGTGGCGATGGCCAAGAAAGATCAGGCAGACGCGGCGCGCTACCCGCAGATCGAGCTGACGGCAGTGGTGGGCCCGTCACCCCGGGCCCGCGGCACCGTTGTGGACTCGCCTGACCGCAAGGACAGCCCCACCATCAACAATGTGTTCGAGATCGTCAAGATGACGCTGGTGCAGCCTCTGTACACATTTGGAAAGATCAGCAGCTTTCGTGAGGCCGCGGACGCGGGGGTGAGGGTCGATAGGGCCAAGGTCGAGGAGAAGGCCTCCGATGTGATCCTTCGGATCAAAGAGCTGTACTACGGGAGGCTTCTGACGAGCGATCTGCTGAGCCTGATCGACGAGATATCAGAGGACCTCGACAAGGCGATCGAAAAGACGGAACGGCAGCTCAAGGCTGACGCCCCGGGCGTGGATGAGGTGGACCTGTACAAACTAAAAGCGTTCCGAGGCGGAGCGCTGAGGAACCGATACGAGGCGCAGAAGGGGTTCGATCTCGCCACAGCCGCACTCCGGACCTTCGCGGGCCTCGATCCCGGCCAGCCGCTGGAGCTGGATGCCAAAGGGTTGGACGCCGCTCCGAGGCAGGCGGAGCCTGAGGAGCAGGCAATCGGCACTGCGCTCGACCTGAGACCAGAGATGAGTCAGGTTCGGGCCGGCCTGAAAGCGACAGAGGCGTTGGTCCGGGCAGAGGAGAGCAACTTGTATCCCCAGTTTTTCCTGGGCGTGAACGGCTATTACGCGCAGGCAGGCAACCGAACCCGCCAGGAGAATCCCTTCGCCTACGACCCGCTGAACGATCGATTTGTCGCGGTTGTGCTCGGACTCAAGTATAACTTTGACTTTGGGATCACGAGGGGGAAGATCAGGGCAGCGCAGGCCGAGCATCTGAGAGTTCAGGAGACGAAGCAGTTTGCGGAGCAAGGGATTCCACTGCAGGTGCGGAAGGCGCATCGAGAGCTTGCCGAGGCCAAAGAGAGCATTCGGGCGACGGAAGAGGGGTGGCGAAACGCGCGGAAGTGGCTGGTCGCCGCCAAGGCCAACTTCGACCTCGGTGTTGGGGATGCCAGGGATCTGGGCCAAGCCGTCGAAGCGTATGCCAAGCTCCGGGCAGAGAACTTCAAGACCATGTACAACTATAACCTTGCCCTGGCGAACATTGAGCATGCCACGGGTCGTGACGTGAAGGAGGAGATGAGGTGAGTGGGAGGGACGCCGACATGAGATGGTCTTGGAG
>CAZCMC010000207.1:0-3608 GCA_964499665.1 uncultured bacterium
TAGCCAGCGTTCCCTTTGACGACACCCTTCTCCAGGATCCGACTCGCCTTGAGGATCTCCATCGCCCGTTTCAACTGGACATCGGTGCTCGGGTCGGGCCCGTCGCGCTTTCCAATCTGAAGGTTGGGGTCCCCCTCCTCTTCGGAGATCTTCCGCTCTTGCCGTCCCTCCGGCCGGTCCTTCCCCGCCTCACCCTCCTTTTCCACCTGTCCGCCGGGAGCCTTTGCCAGGGTGGGCCGAGGCACCTCTACGATGATATCGGGGACAATCCCCGTGCCGTGAATCGAGCGTCCCTTCGGCGTGTAGTACTTCGCCGTGGTGAGCCGCAGGCCGGAGCCGTCGCTGAGCGGGATCACCGTCTGCACCGATGCCTTTCCAAAGGTCTTTGTCCCGAGCACCAGCGCACGCTTCCAGTCCTGCAGCGCGCCCGCCACGATCTCAGAGGCGCTGGCCGAGCCGCCATTGACCAGGACCACCATCGGGACCTTGGGGAACTGAGCCCCGTGTTCGGCCGAGAAGCGGAGATCCTGGTTCTTGATCCGCCCCTCGGTGTAGACGATGAGCTGCCCCTTGTCCAGGAACAGATCGCTCACCTGCACAGCCTGGTTGAGGAGGCCGCCCGGGTCATTCCGAAGGTCCAAGACCAGTGCCGATATGCCATTCTTCTGAAATTGCTCGATCGCCTTCAGAAGGTCTTTCCCGGTCCGCTCTTGGAACGAGCTGATCCGGATGTAGGCGATCCCATCACCAAGGTCCTTCGCCCTCACGCTCTTCACCTCGATGACCTCACGAACCAGGGTCAGATCGAAGGGGCCCGGGGATTCCTCCCGAAGGATGGTCAGGGTGACGCTGGTGCCCTTCGGCCCCCTGAGCTTTTTCACCGCCTCTATGAGGGTCATATCTTTCGTCGGGTTCCCGTCGATCTTCACGATTCGGTCGGCGGGATGAAGTCCGGCCCGGTCGGCGGGAGTCCCCTCGATCGGCGCAACCACCGTGAGCTGCCGGTCCTTGACCGTGATCTCGATCCCCAGGCCGCCGAAAGAGCCCTGGGTCTCGACCTGCATCTCCTTGAAGATATCGGGCGACAGGAACGAGCTGTGGGGATCGAGGGTCTCCAGCATCCCTTTGATTCCACCGTAGATTAGGTCGCGGGGCTTCGTCTCGTCCACATAATTGGCTTGAATCAGCGAAAGGACCTCGGTGAAGACCTTCAGGCGCTCGTAGCTGTCTTCGACAGCCGTGACCTCATGACGGCCGCCGCCACTGATGATGAGCAGAGCCATGGTGAAGCCCGCAACCATAGCCTTCCACCCTTTCCGGAAACGACCTAGAGACATCCTCGATCCCTCCATAGCAAAGGGTATAGGGTATTAGGGTGTAGCGTTTAGGGTGTAAGGCTCTCCATCCATTCTGAACCCTAGACCCTCAACCCTATACCCTGCCTTTTTGCTCAACTGGGGGCAAGCCAGGCCAGGGGGTCCTGGGGCCTGCCCCGATGTCGCACCTCGAAATAGAGCTGTGAGCCGGTCACCGAGCCGGTGTCACCAACCAACCCGATCGACTGCCCCTTCACGACGCGATCTCTCAACTTAACGAGGATCTCGGCGGCGTGCGCATAGACGGTGTAGTACCCCTCTCCGTGGTCAAGCACGATCAGTTGCCCGTACCCCTTGAACCAGTCAGCGTAGAGCACTGTTCCGCCGGAGACCGCGACGATCTTCTGTCCTCGTGGCGCGTTGATCTCGATCCCACGGTTGAAGGTCACAGTCCTGTGGCGCGGGTGCTCCTGGCGACCGAATGAGGAACCCAGAGTGCCGGGAGTGGGCCATGGCAGAAGGCCCTTGAGGGCGGCAAACGCCCCTCTCCCTTCTGATGCCGAGGGTGCTTGCTCCGGTTCGCGGCCAGGCCTTTTCGCGAGCTTCTGCCGCTCCCCGGACTGCAGTCGACCGATGAGCCCCTGGAGCTCTCGGGCCGCCGACTCCAGTTGGCGAATGGCAGCCAGGTGCGCCTTCTTCTGGTCCTGAACCTTGGCCAGCACCACCCGTCTGGCACGCTGCTCCCGCAGGATCTCTTCGCGCTTCACCGTGACGGCCTTCTGGGTGCTGACAAGCTCCGTCTTCGAACGTTCCAGTTCGGCCTGTTGCATTTGAAGAGTCTCAAGCGCTGCTGTGTAGCTCGCCACCATACGCTGATCCTGGTTGGCGATCACGGCAAGGTATTTCATGCGGCGGCCTGCCGCTGACAGGTCGTCCGATGAAAACAGGGCACGGACGTAGCCCAGCCGACCATGCTTGTAGATGGCGCGCACGCGCCTCCGAAAGAGCCCCCGCGTCTGGTCGAGCTGCTTCTGCGTCACCCCGATCTCTTTCTGGAGACTCTGAAGCCGTTCCGTGCTGCTCCGGAGCTTGGCCTGAAGCCCCTTCAGTTCCCGTCCTTTCTGCTGAAGCTGTTGATCGATCCGATCCAACTCCTCGAAAAGGGACTGCTCCTTACGCGCCACCTGCTTGACCTGCTGGCGCTCCCGGTCCAGCTCCTGCTTGACCTGATTGAGCTGTTCCCTCTTGTCGCGCAGGCGCCTCGAGGCCTTTGGCTCCTTTTCGGCTGCCAGGCCCGACGAGTGGCCAAGAAGCAACCCTGCCGTGAAGGCCATCGTTATCCAGATGATGCCAGGCAGACGTGCGATCGTTCCGTTCATTGGCTCATGACTACGTCTTGAGGAAGCGGCTGACTGACAGCGAGCTCCCGATCGCGCCGATCAGCGCTCCCCCACCCACCAGGGCCGCCATCATCGAGGGCTCCAAAAACCCCCGGTCCGTCGCTATTGAGAACAGCGGGGAGGCCAATCTGGACGTTGCCGCAATATACCGATAGGCTGCAAACAGCACACCCAGCGCCAGCAGGGCGCCAAGGCTACCCTGCAACATCCCTTCAACCAGGAAGGGGGCGCGGATGTACGCCTTAGTAGCGCCGACAAGCCTCATGATCTCGATCTCCCCCGCCCTGGCATAGACCGCAAGTCGGATGGTGTTCGAAACGATCAGGGCCGAGCCTAGCGTAAGGATTGAACCGATGATGATGCCGAGCGCCTTCATGATGTGCGCCGCATTCGAGATGCGCTCGATCCACTCCTGCCCATACTGAATGTCTTCCACCCCTTCGAGACGGGTGAGGAAGGCGCTGAGTCTTCTCAGGGCGTCAGGGCTTTGATAGCCTTCGCGGATCTTGAGCTGGAACGACGCGGGGAGCGGGTTATCCCCCAGCCCCTCAAGGAGGCTCTCCTGGTCCTTCAGTTCCCGCCGGAAGTTCGCCAGGGCTTCTTCTTTTGAAGTGAAGGCGATGGACTTCACGGCGGCCTCATTCTGGATCCGTTTCTCGAGAATCTCTAACTGCGTCTGGGTAATCCTGTCCTCCAGGAAGACCGACAGGCGGAACTGCTCCCTCCACTTGGCGACGAGGGCGTTCAACTGCAGGACCAGGAGGAGAAAGATGCCGATGATGAGGAATGAGGTTCCGATGGTGGCGATCGAGGCCAGGCCGCCCCAGCCGGCGCGGACAAGGTTCATCAGGGCGTGCGCGAAGATATGCTTCAGCTTTTCACGCATGACCAG
>CAZCMC010000208.1:0-3603 GCA_964499665.1 uncultured bacterium
CACCTCGGTGCGAGTCCGTATCGGAAACTTCGGCGATCGCCCCGCCTCTGAGCGGTTCCAGGGTCAGATTGCGGTGAACCTCAAGGACGCCTCCTAGTGCCGGTCCAATTAACTTCCCCTAGCGGCAAGGCTTCACCCCGGCGAACTCCCTGCGACGTACCCGGGAACGTACGTCGGGTACCCGCGCAGTGGGTGCGGCCCGGGCGGCCGCGCCTTGCTACGCTCGTTTCTTGGACCCCCACGGTGCCAACCAACTTAGCTCGAAATAGTTGGAACGGCACTAGCGGGCTGGAAGAATGATCATGATTCGCGCGAGATTCCTGGCACCGTTGACTATCCTCGCCATGACCGGCTGCGCCGACATGATGGCCCAGGACCGGGCCATCAAGGTCTACCCGCGCCCGGCCAAGGACACCGTCGTCGCCGTGAACCTGGCGCTCCGGGACCTCAATTTCTTTCCGACCGATGTGGTACTGTCCTATCCTAATCCACGCCCCACCTTCGTGACCACCGCCTACCGAGAGGAGAGCCTGGGGGAGATCGTGAATATCGCTGTCCGGGACCTGGAGGGCGAACGATCTCAGGTGGAGGTTCTGACGCGAGGGGACGTGACCGGGGCATGGACCTGGTCCATCTGGTGGCCACCCCTCATCTTCGAACAGACCAATCGCCGGCTCTTCACTCTCGCGTCGCCACAGCTCCGAGAGAGCCCTGGGGCCTTCGGACCAACGCTCGCCCCGATGCCCCCGCCTCCCGGACGCTTCCTTTCCTATTGATCTGATGCTACCCTTCTTTGAATCAAGTCTGCCCCCTTCCCCAATTGTCTCATGCCTCGCCGTCGGAGCGCTCTGATGAAACGCTCAGCCCTATGCATTGCCTTCGCCGCCCTCATCTCGCTCGCTTGCGCCGGAATCGGATGGGCCGCCGAGTATCGAGCCCCCCTTCCCTACGCCACGATGTACGACCAGCTTACGGTCGGTATCGGATGGCGCCAAGCCCACGAGATCACGAAGGCCCCGGAGTTGGAACGCGAACCGTCGGACCTCGAGGCCACCGATGTGCTCCGGCTGGAGCAGCTCAATCGACGCTGCCAGGTGCAGCTTCTACGATTGCACTGGTTGAAGGGAGAGCTCCACTGGGTAGAATATTTCCAACTCGATCCAGCGGGAGTCACGTACCAGCAGCGTGGGGACCCAGACCCGATCGCAGAGAGGCTGATCAGGCGAGTGACGGAGATCTCACACCTGTACGCATCCGCGTGGGAGGGATTCACTAGTTCTGTCGCCGCGGAGGGATCGCCCGCGCTTCAGGCCAAGGCGAAACAGGCGATGGACGAGCTGAAGCGACGCATGGAAGAACTTCAAGGAGACAGACAAAAATGAAGACGGGCTCGGCCCTTATCGGATTCCTTCTTCGGTGTTCCGTCGTCACGTGTATCAGTATCAGTCTCCCCCTCGTTGTTGCCGCGGCAGCCTACGGCCAGAAGCCTCCTAAGATCGGAGTGGTGAATTTCCAGGAGGCCGCCCTCCAATCCAAGGTCGGCAAGGCGGCAAAAGCACGCCTGGAAAAATTGGCCGACCAGATGCAAAAAGAGGTGAAGACGGAGGAGGACAAGTTACTCGCGCGCCAAAAGGCGTTCGAGAGCAAAGCATCGAAGCTTACTGCTGCCGAACGCCAAAACCAGACTGATGCGCTCGAACGGGAGTCGGTGGCCATCAAACGCCTCATCCAGGACAAGACCGAGAAGTTCAGAAAAGAGGAAGCGGATAGCGTCGCGGAGCTCAGCCGGCAGATCACCCCCGTCATCAAAGCCCATGCCGCCGAGAAAGGCTATACGATGATCCTCGAGGCCCGCCGCCCTGGACTCTTGTATTACGACAAGAACCTCGACCTCACCGCCGAGATCGTCAAGCGATTCGACCAAACATCGAAGTAGCCCCCCTCACTCTTCCCGCACATTGAGCCCCGTGGCGCCGCACGCCCGGCACGGCGACAATCTTAAACCGCCACGAATACCAGAACTCCGGGAAACCGTGCAGCAGAAGCAGGAGCGGCCCCGCCCCTTGAGCCACGTAATGAACCCGGAGGCCGTTCGCCTCGACGTACTGATGCTGCCACGAATGCTTCACGTGAGCCTCGCCCTTGTCTTCAGGTAGCACATGGGACTGGACTGGTAACAGGAGGGTCGATGTCGATCTGTCAGCGGGATGCTGTGCGACTACTGCTTGAGCGTCTGCTGGAAGCCTGTTTGAATCAAGCGGTACACCTGCTCCATAAAGACCGCCGTCTGCTCCGGGGTAAGTGGCGTGTCAGAGCGTAGCGCTGGTCGCCACTCACCACTTCCCTTCCCTTTCGTGACCCACCCTTCGTCAACCCATGCCTTCATACTCCTGGTGTTGTTGTGTGGGTGCGCGAAGGTTTCGGTCAACGAAATGATTCGCCCATCGCGCGTGTCGGTCACATAGCCGAACACCAGGATCACATCACGTGGGCTTCCACCGAAACCAGCCGGTGCATCAGCGAAAGAGAATGGCCCTACGTGGACTGTTTGGGGAGTCAGGACGGTCGCAATCAACCAGAGGGCGAGCGGCTGACCGCCGACTTGATAGGGCCGTTGGGCAACAACGGCATACGTGCTCACGATGGCCGGATCATAGAGGTCCGGAATTTCCGGCGCGTCTGGAAGTCTTTTCGCTGGGCCAGCAGCCCATCCTGGCAAGAAGAACAGCAACGAAAGCCAATACAGGACGCCCACACTGATTCCCCAGCGTAGCCTGCTCGCGACGCTCCTGTGTGCCGTCATCTACCCTCCCCGACCACAGGGATCATACTCCCTCCATCTTGCTCGCTCACACGAACCACGGCTCTCCCCGCGAGGCGCAGCCTCTGGATGCCTCTACCCCACCTGGCCTCCCCTTACAAAGGGGAGGAACCGCGAAGGCTCAGACAAGCGGTGGAATGGGGGTCCCTTTTCTTCCCCTCCTTTGTAAGGAGGGGCGAGGGGAGGTAGAAAAGGGGAGGAAGCTGCATGGCGCCCACACAAAAGCCTGAAGAGCCATGTCAAAGAAAAGGCCGAAGTCGGTCTGTAAGCCGGATCCTGTACAGCCGGACCTCGCGGCCCGACCGGATGACCATTCCTCTAGGCCCGACGTTGCCGCCGGGCTCAAGCGGCCTACCCGTCCCGCCTGCCCCGGGGGGCACGAGAGCGGGCCACTCTCTTCCGTGCCGCTGCTCGAAAGCAGCGGCGATGGGGCGGGACCTATTTGGCCTTGCTCCGGGTGGGGTTTGCCAAGCCGACATGTCACCATGCCGCTGGTGCGCTCTTACCGCACCATTTCACCCTTACCCACGGGGCCGTTCGGCTACGCTTTCGCGAAGCCTTGCGGCCGATGGTCTGACGTGGGCGGTGTCTTTTCTGTGGCACTGTCCGTGAGGTCACCCTCCCTGGGCGTTACCCAGCACCCTGCCCTGCGGAGTCCGGACTTTCCTCCCGTCCCGGCCCCTTGCGGGATCGGGACCGGCGGTCACCCGACCGACTTCGGCCATCATCAACGTAACGCACCCCAGGGCAATTTGCAACGTCGATCTTGACAATACCGGCCT
>CAZCMC010000209.1:0-3584 GCA_964499665.1 uncultured bacterium
CGCGTTTGATTATAGGAGAGATGCCCGTTCGGTACAAGAACAGTTTGGAGGGCTCAAGGTGACCATTGAGACCTCGTCGCAGATGATGCTTCAGAACCTCCTCATGCCCGATCTGATCGAGCGACTCTGCGGCTGAGTGCCGCCTCGAGGGACCAACCGCTGCCCCGCAAGGGCGCGGCTCACGGACGAATGACCCGACGAACGCGTCCTGGTCACGACACCGCACCCGCACATCCGACGCGCCGAGGCGACGCCATTTCCGCCAAGAGCGCGTCGGCCGCCTGTTCGCCGCTATGAATCGAATCAGGAATGCCGATTCCGCGGTAGGCATTACCGGCAAGCTTCAGCGTTGGCCATCGGGCCAGACGCTGCTCAAGCGCCGCCACTCGAGCCAGGTGACCCACGTGGTACTGGGGCATCGAGCGTGGGTGCCGCGCCACGCAGCTCCACAGCGGGGCCGTTCGAATGCCTAAAAGGTCGTTCAGGTCGCGGCGAACGGCGGCTATCAAGGTCTGATCGTCCCAATCGAATGGCTGCGGCTGCAGAGCTCCGCCGGCGAATGCCCGCAAGAGGACATGATCCACTGGCGCGCGCTTCGCAAACTTCACGCTGCTGAATGAGCAGGCGATGATCGCTCGCCCTTCGTTGGCCGGCACCACAAATCCAAAGCCATCGAGCGGGTGAGTGATGCCTTCCCTCCGATAGGCCAGGTTGACAGTCACTGAGGAGGCGTAGGGGATCTCCTCCAGCTCCTGGGAAAGCTCGGGATCCAGGTTGCGCGTCAGGGAGGCAGCCTGGAATGCCGGGATGCTCAGGATGATCCCGTCAGCTCCGATTGACGTTCCATCCGCCAGCCGCATGGTCCAACAGGAGCCATCTCCCGCGATTTCGGCGACCTGGCTGCGAAGCCGTATCGCGCCCTTCGAAAGTTGCTTCACCAAAGCATCCACCAGGGTCTCGAGGCCGTCCTCCAGCGTGGCGAACAGGCTGTAGCGCGCGCCGCTTTCTGACCGCTGATTCTGGGGCATGGTCGATTGCTGGCGACGCAGCGCCAGGATAATGCTACGATCCCGCTCCTCCATCTCCAGGAACTGCTGCATGGTTGCCCGCAGGCTCAGCCGCTCCGGGTCCGCAGTGTAAATCCCGCCAACCATCGGTTGGGCCAACTGGCTAAGGGCTTCCTGCCCGAACCGTCGCCGGACGAACGAGGCCAGGCTTTCGTCGGCTCCGGGGCGTCCCCGCGGCAGGAGAAGATCCAACGCCGTCCGCGCCTTGCCGCGCCACGACAAGAGGCCCGACCGAAGAAAGGGTCCGATCCGGGTGGGCGCCAGCAACAAGAATCCTTCGGGCAGGGGGTGCAGCTTTCCGCCACGGACCACGAACGTCCGCCGGTGGTTCTCACTGGTCCCAATCACTCGCTCGCTCAGGCCCAGACGCCGAATGAGATCCACTGCCCACGGCTTATTGGTGATGAAGGCGTCCGGTCCCGATTCCAGGATGAACCCGTCCCGACGCGTCGTGCCGATCACGCCGCCCAGACGCGGCCCCGCTTCCAGCAGGAGCGCCTCACAGGGCAACTGCTCCGAGCGGCGGCGCTCCTCCAGCCGATGGGCAGCGGCCAAGCCTGTGATGCCGCCGCCAACCACCACGATTCGCTTCACACCGTTGAGTTGTTCCACCGTGATCTACTGTCGTCGCGAAGGTGATGAAGATGTGATCGAGCTTGCCCCGTTTACCCTTGCAGCACGCGCTGCCGCACCATATCCGCCAGCGCCCGGATATAGAGAGGATGATCGTTCACCGTGCTCGCGCGCCGCAGCTCGATCCCCAGGCTATCAGCCAGCGCCCTTGCTTCCAGATCGAGATCGAAGAGGACCTCGACATGATCGCAGACAAACCCGATCGGGGCCAACACCACCGATCGGCAACCCTTGGCTGACAGCTCTCGCAGGACATCGCTGACGTCAGGTTCCAACCAGGGCTGTCGTGGATCGCCGCTGCGGCTCTGGTAGGCGAGCGACCATCGCGCGTGCCCCAACGCCTTCGCCACAAGGCGGCAGGAGTCCTGCAACTGCTGGACATACGGCGAGACCGCAGCCATCGAGGAAGGAATGCTGTGGGCCGTAAAGACCAAGGGTGTGCCGTCGCGGCGCTCGGAGGGGATCTCTTCCAGTTCCAGGCGGATCTGCTCGGCCGTGGCTGCGATGAAATCCGGGTGGTTAGAGCAGGCCGGAGCGTACTCCACCCGCGGCGCGACGGGCCCGGCTGCCTCCAGCGCGTTGGTCACCGCGTTCACGTACTTCCCCCAGCTTGCCGCTCCAGAATCGTGGGCAGCCATGATGAGCCCCACGGCACGCCTCACCCCGTCCCGCATCATCTGCTCGACCGCCTCGCTCGCCAGGGGATGCCAATATCGCATTCCCACATAGACGGGAAGCCTGGGCCCTTCCCGATCGAGCAGCTCCGCGAGCGCCTTCGCCTGCCGGAACGTCAGCTCATTGATCGGCGACCTGCCGCCAACCTCTTCATAGTGATGCGCCACCTCTTCCAAACGGCCGGGCGGGACAGGCACACCTTGAAGCACATTGGCCAGAAACGGGCGAATCTCCTCCGGCTTCGTGGGGCCGCCAAAGGCGATCATAAGGACCGCGTCGAACCTCTCGGCCACCTCACCGCCCCGTCGCTTCGTGGACATGGTCGATCAGGCCGCGCAGGTGATCGACCGGCGTGTGCGGCAGCACCCCATGACCGAGGTTGAAGATGTGACCGGCGCGACGGGCGGCCCGCTCCAGGATCCGTCCGGCCTGACGCCGAATCTCATCGGGCTCGGCGAATAACACCACCGGGTCCAGGTTACCCTGCACGGCCACACGGGGACCGAGGCGGGCCCACGCCTCGCCCAGATCCACCCGCCAATCCAGCCCGATCACGTCCCCGCCCGCATCCCGCATCAGCGTCAGCAGCGAGGCCGTCCCGGTCCCGAAGTGAATGACCGGCACCCCCGGTACGAGGCCGGCGATTGTGCGCCGCGTATGCGGCAAGACGAATTCGCGATAGTCATCAGGGCTCAGGACGCCGACCCAGCTATCGAACAACTGCACCGCCTGGGCGCCCGCGACGATCTGGGCATTCAAGTAGGCGGACACCGCACTCGACAGCCGCTCCATCAGGACGTGCCAGGCGCCGGGATCGCGATACATCAGCGTCTTGGTGTGCTGGTACTGGCGGGACCCGCCACCCTCGATCAGGTACGATGCCAGCGTAAACGGCGCGCCGGAAAAACCGATGAGCGGCATGGCAGCGGGAAGGGCAGCGCGCGCCAAGCGCACCGCGTCACACACGAACGACAGTGACTCCTGCACATCGACCGGCCGCAGTCGGTCAACATCGGCTCCGGTGCGCACGGGACGATGGATCACCGGCCCATCTCCCGCTGTGAATTCCAGCCCGACCCCCATCGGCTCCACGACCAGGAGGATGTCAGCGAAGATGATCGCCGCATCCACTTCGAGTCGCTCGGCCGCCGTGACCGTCACCTCCGCTGCCAGATCGGGCCGGTGACACAGCTCGAGAAACGACACCTT
>CAZCMC010000210.1:0-3556 GCA_964499665.1 uncultured bacterium
TTTCCTCCCCTTTGTAAGGGGAGGCAGGGAGGGGTAGAGGCATCCAGGGGCTGGGTCTCGCGGGAGGGCCGTGGTTGGTGTAAGCCGGCAAGATTTCTACCTCCCCACCCCCTCCCCCCGACAGTAACAATCGGGGGGAGGGGACTCCCTTGGGAACCACCCACGTCCTTCCAAGCACCCACACGATTTCCTGAAGAGCCCTTTATTCTCACAAGAGGGATGGGAGGGAGATGACTATACAGGATGCGGCGTTACATCGTGCGGTTGAATGGATGAGCGATCGGCTCAAGGAGGAGCCGAATGCGAACCGAGGAGAGCTGATCGATCAGGCCAGCCGAGAGTTTGGGCTGAGTCCGCTGCAAGAGGAGTTTCTGTACCGTCAGTTCAGTAAGCCGGCCTGATGCAACAGCCTTCGGGCCGTTCGCCGTCTCCTCCACCTCACTAATACAGCAGCATGTCGTGGGCGCGGGCGGGGCCGCTCGGAAAGTCCATGAAGCTGACATTGAAGAAGGGGTCCATCTTGACCTTGCCGTCAGGCCCGATGTGTGCGAGGCGAACCCAGAACCGATCGACCTGGTCCATGGTGCTGAGCAGCGAGTTGGTGATATACATCCGCTTGCCGTCGCTGGTGACGTGCATCATGTTGGGCTGAACGCCGGGCACGACGGTGTCGTGCAACTTGATATTCTCCGGCTTGCTCACGTCCCAGACCTGAATCTCGTTCTTTAGAAAGCAGCTCACGTATAGGTACTTATCGTCGGGCGACTGCCGAAGGTCGGCCGGCAGACATCCCTTTCCGAGGTCCGCAGCCTTCTTCGTGGTAAACTTCCCGTTGGTCCGCTTGAACATCCAGAGGCTGTCATCCAGGGCCGCATTGGTGAAGCCGTAGGCCGCCTTGGGCTTCAGCGACCACCGGACCTCCAGCGGGACCGGCCCCGTGGTGAGCGTCTGGAGAACCTTTCGCTCCTTGAAGTCCCAGACCAGCAGCGTGTTGCCGCCGTCCTTCATGTCCCACTGGCTGAGCGGCTTCGAGTAGTTCCGGTAGGGCGTGAAGCTCGACGTGACCATCAGGTTCAGGTCCGGCTTGACCGCCAAATCGTACGCGTAGGGGGCCGAGCTGGGGTTCGGGATGGTCCGGATCAGTTGCCCGTCGTTCGTGAACTCCGCCATGCCCCCCGGCAGACCGCCGTCGGCCTTGGAAAGGAAGCTGATCAACATCCGACCGGGCAGCGCATAGTGGGTATGCGGGCCCATCATGCCGGTCGTCTTGCCCAGGTCGTCCAAGGCCTTGACGATCTTGGGTCGCGCTGGATCGCTCGCAACGTCGAAGATGAAGATCTTGTTGCTGAACAGGGTGCCGGCCCAAATCCTGGTGCGATCGTCGGTGAAGCCGAAATGGTGCGGCTCGTTTCCCTTCGAGCCAACGTCGATGGTGGTCAAGATCTTGCCGTACGTCGGCGAGGCCAGGTTCACGTCGATGACCGCCAGGAAATCGTTGTCCTTGGCATCGGCGTCAACCGACCAGACATACATGTACTTCTCCTGTCCGGTCCGCTGCTTGACGTAGGGCGAGAGGCAAACCTCCGCGAACGCCAGGGAGGCGCCCCCCAACAGGAGAATACCGCTGAGCATCGCCCGCAACATCAAGTGCGTTCTCGTGTATCGCGTCATGGCATGTCCTCTCCTCTCATTGCATTGAGCCTTCCGTTTCATTCTCATGTCAGCGAGTGGCATACGGCAAAAGATTCTATACAGATTCCGTTCACCCTGAACCCTGAGCATGTCGAAGGGTCGAAGGGTGTCAGAGTTGCTCCATGAAGCCCGCGATCTCGTCGATCTTCACGCCGCGCACGGCGATCTCGGGGGTGTAGATCACCTCGTCCGCGGCCCAGACCAGCGTTCCCTTCGCATCGTTGCCGATTGCGATGATATTGGCCAGGATATTGTGGATGTTGTCGCTGATCCGGACGGTGTTCGGTTTGAGCGGCGCGACGATCCGCCCGTCCTTGATGATATACGAGTCGCCAACCACTGTGCAGGTGAAGTCGCCCGCCCGCAACCCGTTGATCGGATAGGTGTACCAGATCCGACCGATCAACAAGCCGTCCTTGACCTCCGCGATGATCTCATCGAGACCTCGATCTCCTCCTTCCACGATGGCGTTGGTTGGGGCGATTCCGGGTGGGGCGCTGAACTGTCGGCCTCCGCCGGCCCCGAACCGGAACCCGTTGCGAGGAACGATCGCCTTTGTCTGCCGATTCGGGTCCGCCCCCAGCTTCTCCGCGCCCTTGGGGTCTTTCAGGAGCCGTTGCTGCTCGTAGTGGTTGCTGAGCAGCCCGACCAGCTTCCCCCGCTGGATCAGCCGCGTTTTCCCGGTCGGCAGCCCCTCGCAGGTGATCCCTTTGCTGCCCATCATTCCGCGCTGGGCCCCGTGGTCGAGAAGCGAGAACTGCTTGGAGGCGACGCGCTTTCCAAGCTTTCCCATGAATGTCGAACTGTCGCTGTAGAAGGCGCTAAGACTGAGGGAGGGAAGGATCAGGTTGTTCAGCAGGTCGGCCACCGGCTGACGCCCGAAGATGACGGTATGCTCGCCGCTCTTGATCCGCTCCCCCCCGATCGCCGCGATGGCATTCTGCGCCGCTTCGACGCCGGCCTCGTCAGTGAAGCTCTCCAGGTGGGTGCCGGTGGAGGAACCGGTCCCTTTGGAGGTCTTGGCCTCGACCATGGCGGTGATGAAGACCATGATGAGGGTCGATTCGTCGGTCTGGGCCGCCGGCATCGCGCTCGAGGCGATGGCGATCCGCTCCTGCAACATGGTCACGTCGCCGCCAAGGATCAGGCCCAGATCCTTGATCCGTTCCTGGCCGCCTGCCAGCTCCCTCAGCTTGGCCGAGGTCATGAAGGTGTTCAGTCCGCCCCGCAAAACCCTCCACCCCGCCTCAACCAGCTCCTCGTCCCCAATCCGCATTAGCTTCGGGTCGTGGTAGCGGCGGAGCCTCCGCCGCTCGCCGGAGGGCTGAGGGAGGGAAGAGAATTCGGGGTCGGCGACAGCGCCGCGCCTGGCCTTCTCCAGGGCTCGCTTGACTCCCTCCAAGCTTAGATCGCTCGGCTCGCTGCCGAAACCGATCTTGATCCCGGCGTCGGTCCTGAATACCGCCTGGATTCCTATGCCATTCGACTCCGTCGATTTCGCCTCCTCGACACCATTGCACGGAATGTGCGAGGTGTAGTTCAGCCGGGTGATCAGGCCGCGGTTGCTCGACGCGAACACCTCTGCCTCGGCCACCTCCCCCGTTGAGTTCAGATATCCCAAGGCCTGCTCAACCGCCTTGGCCAGTTCTGAGGTCGTAATCATGTCCGTCCCTCACGCCCCATTAGGGTGCCAGGCGGCAGGTGACCCCATTGGCCTGAGGCGGCTTGAGAGGATGGGGACTCGCGCCTTGCAGCCGCTCTCACCTATTGACCCCCGTAAGGCGGGCTCGGCTGCGCATGGTCGGCCCCCCGTTGCCGACCCGCTTGGTCTGCATCGGCTGCCCCTTGCCGCAATTGGGGATGG
>CAZCMC010000211.1:0-3451 GCA_964499665.1 uncultured bacterium
GCGCAATCCAGCCGATTTGTCTCGAAGCTGGATCATCGACGCCCCACCCTCAAGCGCCATTCTCGCAATATCAACGTGGCTCAGGCCGCGTCCCAACTCAGGATCGGTGATGACACACAGGCGGCACGCCTGTCTCGGAATCATGATCTGGCCTCATACCAGCACCGACTCCAAGAACCTGGTGGAGATCCGCCCGGCCTTGAACTCCGGGGAGGCAAGGATGCGCTTGTGGAGAGGAATGGTGGTCTTCACTCCCTCGATGTCCAGTTCATCGAGCGCCCGAACCATCCTGGCGATGGCCTCCTCCCTGGTGTTGCCCAGGACGATCACCTTGGCTATCAAGGAGTCATAGAAGGGAGGGATCGTACAACCCGCATACAGATGAGTGTCAACCCGCACGCCGGGCCCTCCCGGCAACCGGAGGCGGAGGATCTTGCCAGGAGAGGGAACGAAGGTTTCAGGATCTTCTGCATTGACGCGGCACTCGATGCTATGGCCTCGAAGGACGATATCTTCCTGGCTCAGCGATAGCGGTTCGCCGGCCGCGATACGGATCTGGGCCTTGACCAGGTCGATCCCGGTGACCATCTCCGTCACCGGATGTTCTACCTGGATCCTGGTATTCATCTCCATGAAATAGAAGTTCCCTTCCCCGTCCAGCAGGAACTCGACAGTGCCGGCCCCCCGGTACTTGACCGACCGGGCCAACCGGACCGCCGCCTCGCCCATTCGAGCCCTGAGATCCGGCGTCATGGCCGGCGAGGGCGACTCTTCCACCAGCTTCTGGTGGCGTCGTTGAATCGAGCAATCACGCTCGCCGAGGTGGACCACGGAGCCGATCTGGTCCCCTAGCACTTGAATCTCCACGTGGCGAGCCGGCGAGATGTAGCGCTCCAAATAGAGGGCTGGATTCCCGAAGGCCGCCATTGCCTCTGCTGAGGCGGTAGCGAAGGCGCGCCCGATCTCGGTCGCGGACGGAACCAGTCGCATCCCCTTCCCGCCGCCACCCGCACTGGCTTTCAGCATGAGAGGGTAGCCGACTCGCCACCCCACGTCGGCAGCCTCTTCCGCGCTGCCAAGCGGCGCCTGGCTCCCGGGAACCACCGGGACTCCCGCCCCCATGGCGGTCTCCCTCGCCTTGACCTTGTCCCCCATGAGTCTGATCTGCTCGGCGGTGGGGCCGATGAACACGATACCGCACTGCTCACACACCTCTGCGAACGAGCTGTTCTCAGCCAGAAATCCGTAGCCGGGGTGGATGGCGTCGGCGCCTGTGATCTCGGCGCTACTAATGAGGCGGGAGGCGTTCAGGTAGCTCTGAGCAGCGTGGGAGGGACCGATGCAAATCGATTCATCCGCCAACTGCACGTGGAGCGACTTGGCATCGGCTTCGGAGTAGACGGCCACCGTTCCCACCCCGAGCTCCCGACAGGCGCGGATGATCCGAAGCGCGATCTCCCCCCTGTTGGCGATCAGGATCTTGGAGAACATCGCAGAACAGGGGCCGGGAGGCGAGCAGGAGGAATCACGTTCACTTGGTCACGAGCGGCGAGACAGGCGTCACGCCGGTTCAAGAAGGAAGAGCGGCTGCCCATACTCGACAGGCTGCGCGTTTTCCGCGAGGATAGAATGGACCACTCCACTGACCTCGGCCTCGATCTCGTTCATGAGCTTCATCGCCTCGATGATGCAGAGGACCGTCCCTTTTTCGACCTTCTCCCCCTCCCGCACATAGGAATCGGCGCCCGGCGCCGGCGCGCGGTAAAACGTGCCAACCATCGGCGACTCCACGGTGATCAGGTTGGTGGTGTCTCGGGCGTCAAGCGCACTCGGGAGCGCCCCCGTCACCGGAGCGGGCGGCATCGAGGCAACCTGGCTGAAGGCCGACGGGGCGGCGTGATGGCTTCTCCGCCGAATGCGGACGCGCCGGCCATCCTGCTCGACCTCGATCTCCTCGACGTCCGTTTCCTGGATCAGTTTGAGGACCGCCCTAATCTCTTTGAGGTCCAAGGCTCCCTCCTCAGGCCCGCTCCACATATGTGCTGGAGCGCGTGTCTACACGGATCAGCTCGCCGATGTTGATGAACAGCGGAACCTGTATGACCGCCCCGGTCTCCAGTTTGGCCGGCTTCGACCCGCCGGAGGCGGTGTCACCCCGGACGCCTGGCTCGGTTTCGCCCACCCTGACCTCCACGAAGGTCGGGAGGAGAACTCCCGCCGGTTCGGCACGATGGAACAGGATGGACATGATCAGCCCTTCCTTGAGGAAGCCGCTGGCGTCTCCCAACTGTTTCTCGTCCATCGAGAACTGGTCGAAGCTCTCCATATCCATAAAGTAGTAGGCGTCCTCGGCACGATAGAGGAACTGAACCTTTCGCTCCTCCACCTCTGCCCTCGGGATCTTCTCATCGGTCCTGAAGGTCCGGTGGATGACGGCGCCGGTCTTCATATTTTTCAGTTTGGTCCGCATGAAGGCGCCACCCTTGCCGGGTTTGACCCACTGATGGTCAGTCACCACGTACGGGGTCCCATCCAATTCGACCTTGACCCCCGGGCGAAGATCTCCTCCAGCGATCATTCCCTCTCCTTGCGACTCAATCGAATGTGACTCAACACCCTACGACCTCCCCTTTTCAACAAGATGGAGGGCCGCCTGTACTCCAAGCAGATAGCTAAACGCGCCGAACCCTGTGATCTGGCCGATGGCGACATCGGCAATCAGCGACTGATGGCGAAATTCCTCCCGCCGGTAGATGTTCGACAGGTGCACCTCCACCGTTGGGATGTTGGCGGCGAGGATCGCGTCCCGCAAACCCACGCTCGTGTGGGTCAAGGCGGCCGGGTTGACCACGATCGCGTCGGCCCACCCTATCGCGCTCTGGATCGCATCGATGAGCGCGCCTTCATGATTCGATTGAACGAAACGGATCTCTGCCCCCCTAGAGGCGGCGTAGGACCTGAGTTGATCCTCAATCTCCTTCAGGGTTTGACGACCGTACTGGTCCGGTTCCCGCCGCCCCAGGAGGTTCAGATTGGGGCCATTGAGAATGAGAAGCCGTTTCGCTTCGGCAACCTTCGTGGATCGCCGCGAGGGCATCTACCGACTCACGAGAGGTGGAGCGAAACGGGGGAGGAACCTCGCCCATCGGGCCATGTCACTGCCTCACTGCCGCCAGCTCAAGGCACCGGCGGACGCCCTGCAGCCAGCGCTCCAACTCCTCGATCAGCATCTGCTCGCGTCTCATCCGCGAAGGCCTCGCAGGGCCAGCCGCGGTCGCCTCCTTGGATACGCCGAACACCCCGGCGGACTCGGATCGGGATGCTTCGGCGAGGGGGGGGTCGATCGGGGGGAAAATGGTGGGCTCCACCGGGGTGCCCGTGATGTCCTGTCGCCTCTCGCCAAGGGCGCTCAGCTTCCCACGAATCTTCTCGTTGAAGGGTTGCTCATCGA
>CAZCMC010000212.1:0-3439 GCA_964499665.1 uncultured bacterium
CGAAAGCGGGCTCAGTTGAAACGGGGGTTGCGATCTGCTATTGTTGACCCGGAGAGACGATGACAGGAGAGAGGCCCATCGAACCGGCTTCAACATCCCTGCCGCAGGACGAGCAGGCACTTGTTGACTCGTTCCGCGACAGGTACCCTTTCTCCCTCGATTCGTTCCAGGAGGAGGCTATCCGCCTGATCGCGGAGGACAACTCCGTGATCGTCTCCGCGCCGACCGGAGCCGGCAAGACCCTCATCGCCGAATTCGCCATCTACCGCGCCCTCGCCCACCAGCACCGCATCGCCTACACCACTCCCTTGAAGGCCCTGAGCAACCAGAAGTACGCCGATTTCACCCGTCAGTATGGGGACGGGTTGGTGGGCATCCTCACGGGTGACGTGAAGGTCAACCCGCGCGCGCCGCTCATTGTCATGACCACCGAGATCCTCCGAAACAGGTTCTACGCGGGTCAGTCAGAGGGGTTGGCGTATGTGGTGCTGGACGAATGTCATTACATGGGAAACGAGGGACGAGGGACGGTCTGGGAAGAGATCGTCATCAACTGCCCTCCCGAAGTCCAGCTCGTCGCTCTCTCGGCGACGGTCAGCAACATCGGTGAGATCGCCGAGTGGATCAGCCAGACGCACCGCCCGATCCGGGCCATCCACCATCCGATCCGGCCGGTTCCCCTCCAGTACCTGCTCTGTGATAAAGATGGGCAGCTCTGGCCGCCTGAGCCGGCCTCGGTCCAGCGGATCCTGCGAGGCTCGACGTCCGGCCGCGGCTTCTCATCCGATCGGGTCGCTCGCCCGTGGGAGCGGCGTCGAGAGCACGGGCACCGTGCCTTCCGCCGTCGCCCGCTGGAAGTGAGCGTCGCCATCGCCGTGTTGAAGTCGCGTCGCTGGCTGCCAGCCATCTACTTTATCTTCAGTCGATCCGGATGCGAGCGCGCCCTCGCACGCTTCCTGGAGCGCAACGAACCCCTTCTCGACTCCGCGCGAGCTGAGGAGGTAGAGGAGGCGATTGGGAGGACTCTCTTTGAGTATCCAAGCATCGTTCCCGAGAGCGACCTGAACCGATTGATCCTCAATGGGCTCCGTCGCGGGGTGGGCCTTCACCATGCTGGGATCTTGCCGGCGCTGAAGCGCCTCACAGAGGTCCTGTTCGAGCGAGGGTTGGTGCAGGTGGTGTTCGCGACGGAGACCATGAGCCTCGGGATCCACATGCCGGCTAAGAGCGTGGTGATCGGAGGGCTCCGGAAGCGGAGCGACCTTGGATTTCGAAGCCTGAGCGTGGGCGAGCTGACCCAGATGGGCGGGCGGGCGGGGCGCCGGGGGATCGATCCCGAAGGGACCTGCCTGTTGGCCCTGGATTCCGCCGAGGCGGCAGAGGACGCCGTCCGCTTGGTGCGGGGCGAGCCGGAGCCGATCGAGAGCCGATTCCGGATCGGCTACAGCAGCGCCGCCCTGCTGATCGAGTTGCACCGCGAGCCGGAGGCGATCCGCAAGACGATTGAAAGGAGCTTCGGCCAGTTTCAGAACCGGCGGAAGATCGAGGCGATCAGGATGGAACAGGAGAGGTTGATCCGCCGGATGGCCGAGGCCGAGGGAATGGCGTCTCCCTGTTGCGAGCTTGCGACGCTGTTCCACTACCGGGAAGGGCGCGCCGCCGTCGAACAGGAGCAGGAGCGGCTCAGGAACCTGCGGGTCGCGACGGCGCGAGCCGGCCGCGGACGGGGCAAAGCGCGGGGTCGTGGGGGGCGAGGCAGCTCCTCGCTGGCCTTCTTCTGGGGCGAGTCCGCGGAGGAGGCTCGGGCGAAGATCGACGCGATGACGCTCTCCCTTTCACAGGCGCCCTGTCACCGTTGTCCCGAACGGGGGCTGAGGGAGCGACAGATCAAGCAGTCGAGGCGGCTGGGTCAGGTGCAAGAGGGTCATCGCCGGACGCTGCAGCAGCTCCAAGATTCCTACTGGGAACAATTTCTGCAAGTCGTCGCGGTCCTCCAGCACTTTGGCTATCTCGAAGACGGGCGATTGAGCGCGGAGGGTCGGCTCATCGCATCACTCAGGCACGATAACGAGCTACTCGTGGCCCGGGTGGCATTCTCCGGTCTGCTGCAGGGGCTTCCTCCGGAGGAGCTGGCGGCCCTCCTCTCATGCCTTGTGGAGGAGCCGCGCAGAGCCGAGAGCTCCGTCGCCAGGCTGTTTCTGCGGGATCAGGCCCACCTTCGTCGGCGGGTCAAGACGTTGGAGGAGCTGAGCCAAGAGGTGGACAAGATTCAGCGGTCGTATCGGGTCGCGCTGCCGATCTCCATGCACACCGTCTATCTCGCAGCCACGCATCGCTGGGTCGCAGGAGAAGACGACTGGCTGGCGCTGGTGGAGCAGAGTTTCGGGGCCCACGAGGGCGACCTGATTCGGGCCTTTCGGCGGCTGATCGACCTGTGCCGGCAGCTCGAAGAGAGCCCGGTGCTGCCGGCGGAGATCCAGCGCACGCTCTCACGGACGGTCGAGCTGTTGGACCGGGGTATCGTGCTTGAGTCGGCGCTCATTTAGAGGCGACATTGATGGCTAAACCACGCGCAAGCAAGAAGCACCTAGTCAGGGGGGAGAGAGCTCCACTGACCTCACCATACGAGGGGCTTGCCCTGCTGGCGGACCCGATCCACCGCTATATCGTCTTCACCGTCCCGAAGGGTGACCGGTCCGAGCGGACCGAGAAAGACATCATCGATACCCCCTGGGTCCAGCGGTTGCGTCGGATTCACCAACTGCAAAGCACCTGGTGGGTCTACCCATCCGGCGAGCACAGTCGGTTTCAGCATGTCCTGGGGACCATGCACATGGCCGGCGAGTTCGCCCGACACCTCTATCCCAGCCTCAAGGAGACATTCGGCAAGGGTCTCCCGTCGGAGCCGTTCATCGAGGAGCTGCTGAGGATCGCGGGGCTGCTCCACGACGTGGGGCACGGCCCCTTCGGACATTTTTTTGACGACCACTTCCTCCATCAGTTCCGCGTCAATGGTGAACCCCTGAACCACGAAATCCTGGGAATGGCCATCATCACGAGGAAGCTTGGCGGGATCATCAAAGCGATCCGCCGGAGTCCGAGCGGTCCGTTCCAGCGGAATGAGCGGCTCGACCCGAGATGCATCGCCTTTCTGATCAAGAAACCGGAGGCCGCCCCGTCGGCAGGACTGCCCGAGTGGCTGGCGGCGCTCCGCCCGCTTTTCTCTGGGATCTACACCGTGGACAATCTCGACTACGTTCAACGCGACGCCTACATGACCGGCTTCTCGCTGGATATGGTGGACACCGAGCGCCTGCTGCTCTACACCTTCTTTACCCGGAAGGGGCTGACCCTGCACAAGGCCGGGGAGTCGGCCCTCATCCGATTCTTGAACGCCAAACTCGCCCTGTACGCCCACGTCTATCATCACCGGACCACC
>CAZCMC010000213.1:0-3429 GCA_964499665.1 uncultured bacterium
ATGTGCATGAGCGGGCCGCCCTGTATTCCGGGAAAGACCTGCTTGTTCAGGACGGGGGCGTGCTCCGCCTTGCACATGATCATCCCGCCCCGTGGACCCCGAAGCGTCTTGTGGGTGGTGGTGGTAACGACGTCGGCGTACGGGATGGGGCTCGGATGCAGGCCGGCCACGATCAGCCCGGCGATGTGGGCGATGTCGGCCATGAGGAGCGCGCCGGCCTCTCGGGCGATCTCGCCGAAGGTCGCGAAGTCGAAGATCCGGGGGTAGGCGCTGGCGCCGACCACAATCAGCTTGGGCCGATGCTCCTTGGCCAGACGCCGGAGGGCGTCGAAGTCCACCTGCTCGGTCGCCCGGTCCACGCCGTACGGGATCACCTTGAAGAAGCGACCCGAGAAGTTGACCGGACTGCCGTGGGTGAGGTGGCCCCCGTGAGAAAGATTCAACCCGAGGATGGTGTCCCCCGGCTGAAGCAAGGCGAAGTAGACCGCCATGTTGGCCTGCGAGCCGGAGTGTGGCTGGACGTTGACGTGGTCAGCCCCGAAAAGTCGCTTTGCCCGTTCGATCGCGAGGGTTTCCGCCACGTCAACGAACTCGCACCCTCCGTAGTAGCGCCGCCCCGGGTACCCTTCGGCATACTTGTTGGTCAGGGTGGAGCCAGCCGCCTCCATCACCGCGGCGCTCACAAAGTTCTCCGAGGCGATGAGTTCCAGCTTGGTGGCCTGGCGTTCGGTCTCGAGCCGGATAACTTCAGCGATTTCGGGGTCTACATCGATAAGGCGCTTCACCCTGAGACTCCTTTCAAGGAGGGTGGTAAGATGGGTTAAGTCAGCGGAAATGGTAATCCCGCGCCCTTGCCTTGTCAAGGTAAAAGGGGGGGGAACATGTGGCCCGTCAAGGGCCTGTGGCGACACGGACGATGGGGGGAATATTAGAGTAGAGGATCGCGCCTGACGCCTCGAGTGCCTTATAGAGAGCAGGGGGCGGTGGGGGTGGGGGAGGCGACGGCGACTCGGCAGCTCGCGACACTGCGCTGGCCACCCGGATCCTCGAAGGCTCTCCCCGCGTTTGCCGGTACAGGCTCAGGACCTTCCTGACGTACTCGCGGGTCTCCTGGTAGGGGGGGACTCCCCTGTAGCGGAGCACAGCGTTCTCCCCGGCGTTGTACGCGGCCAGCGCCAGCGTCAAGTCGCCCTGGAACTGGTCCAGGAGCTGCCGCAGATAGCGGACGCCGGCTCCGATGTTCTCGTGGGGGTCAAAGGCATCCCCCACTGAAAGCCGCCAGATCGTGGCAGGCATGAGCTGCATCAATCCCTGCGCCCCCTTGCGAGAGACGGCTTTGTGATTGAAGTTGGATTCCGCCCTGATGACCGCCCTGATGAGGGCAGAGTCGATGCTGTGCTCGGCGGCGAATGCCTCGATCAACCCATCTATGCTGGAAGCCGTCAGGCGTGATGCGGAGGGCAGGACCCCTGGCTGGAGCAGCCGGTAGTCAGGTGTTGTCGGGGCATTGGTAAAGCGGGCGACCCCGTTCTCGTCGATCCGATAATAGATCTCTGCCAGAGCCGGCCCTGTCCATATCAGGACAAAGCCAATGAGCGCCGTTGCGAGCAGCGTACTCTTCCCCACTCAATCTCCTGCTTCAGCCCCCACCGTTGAAGTCTCTACCATATAGCAGAGCCGGCCGCCCGACGCAAGCAAAATCAGCCCGCCAGTGCTCGCTGGTGCAATGCGTCTTGCAGTCTCCGTCAGCGCTCTTCTAGAAGGCGGGAGTACTCCTCAATGTTCAGGCCCATGTCTCGAAGAATCTTACGGAGGAGCGGTCGGACGATCACCTGGGAGCCGTGATCCGGAATCACGACTATGCGCCCTTCGGCCCTACGGAAGGTGTTGTGGCTTCCCTCTCGGCGTACCCAGTGAAACCCAGCCGCTTCAGCTACCCTGCTCAGTTCTCGATAGGGAACGAGGCGCAGCCTCGTCAAGCGGGGACCTCAACCCGCCAGGTCCCCACAAAGTCCGGCAGCGGTTCCTCTGGCTCGGCAGTGCTGAGATAGGCGCGAATAGCCTCCTGGATATTCGCCTCTAGAGTCGGGAGGTCGGGGGCTTGCGTGTAGCAACCAGGCAGCTCGACCACCTCGCCAACCAGCCACTGGCTCTCCGGGTCGCGCTCTACAACGACTGTGAACGAGCTTCGCACGTTGCCCTCCTCTCGATGCTGGCGTGATAGGATCGCGTAGATGGCGACATACTACCAAAATTCTTCCAAAGAGCCAACGCTCGAAACCGTTCGGATAATCCGCTAAAAGTCACTCGCCGAAAGTCGCGTGAGATCTCGCTCCGCCCTGCGCTCGGCCAATTGCAATGACAATGCCAGGTTATTCGGTGCGCTCGCTTGAGTCCAGGCCGGGCCTCAGGGTGTCTACCATATAGCAAGAGTGGCCGGCTGATGCAAACAAAATCAGCCGGCCACCGAGATGACTATCTCTAAATGGATACGCTACTGCATGGACCAGATTTCCGGCCCGGTGGGATGTGATGGGACAGCGACGGCTAGCGTTTTGAGACCGTGTTGCTGCTAAAGTTCGCCGTCCAGATGTTCGCCCCGTCGAAGGCCACGCCGAGTGGAAAGCTGCCGACAGGGAAGTCTCCCCACGTCTGGTTCGTGTCGTACCAGTGGAGAATGGCAATTTGGAGGGGGTTAAGGGACGCGCCTGGGGGACCGGGTGGTCCGGGTGCCCCTGGGTCGCCCGGCGGGCCGGTGCTGTTCCACTGCAGGAGCGTCTCCTTCGACGTGCACGTGGTGCTGGGCGTCACAACGCGCATGGTCCCCTTCTTGTTATCGACACAGGCGTCGATCACGGCTGCCTGCGCGGGGGCCAGCCGCAGCAGACTCAGGCCCACGAGCACGAGCCCCCCGAGCAGCGCCCACCCCCGCAGGCCTCCGTGCGGCCACCGTCCGACTGTCCTCCCGAATGTCCTCATCCTCCACCTCCACCCTTGCCTGTTCGCGGATGCTGGCTAGCGTTTCGAGACCGTGAGGAGCCAGTGCTCGCCATCCAAGGGTATGACGCCTTCCGTCATCCCGGCGAGGCACTCTCGCAGATCGGCCATTGCCCCTTCCCTCAGGCAACCTCATCTCAGGGGCGGTCTGCCTTTGCAAGCGAAATCGACCTGGGCCGAACTATTGAACCTTGCATAAGTAATGCAGCCGCAAATGTCCTCGTTCCGCTCATGGTGAGCCTGTCGAACCATGCGCGGATCAGCCTTCGACAAGCTCAGGCTGAACGGATGGTTGTACAGTTCCTTTTCCATTACTTATGCAAGGGTCAATAATAAAACGCATTAAAGGAAGTGTCATTGCGAGGAGCGAAGCGACAAAGCAATCTCGCAATCACGCAGACAAGGCTTGTGAGATTGCCACGCTCCCCTTGG
>CAZCMC010000214.1:0-3418 GCA_964499665.1 uncultured bacterium
TAGACTGCCTTCAACAAAAAATGGCTTGACTTCCTGAGTGCGTTGGACTATTTTCACATAAGATATTAAATTGTAAGGTTAAATTGTAGTTCGTGTGGTCCTTGGCGGAGCGGAGGAAGGGGTGCCTCAATCGATGGTGATCGAAGCTGCAGGCAGGGGGAGATCGCGCTAGGAGTGGCTGAAGACCAGTCGTAAGTTCATGTGACTATGGGGGCGAGCAGGATGGATGAGAAGACCGGTCACATCGTTGTGCTCATCACGACAAGCTCCATGGCCGAGGCTCAGGTGATCGGAAGGGCGCTGGTCGAAGAACGGATTGCGGCCTGCGTGAACATCGTTCCGGGGCTCCGTTCCCTCTTCCGATGGCAGGGAACGATCGAGGAACAGGAAGAGACGCTTATGCTGGTAAAGAGCCGGAGTGAGTACCTGCCATCGATCCTCGACACCGTCAAGCGATTGCACTCCTACACCGTGCCCGAGGTGATCGCTCTGCCGATACTCGGCGGCTCCTCAGATTACCTGGCGTGGATCGACGAGTCGGTCGGGTGATTTCGCGGCCCCCCACCCCCATCCCACCCCCGCAATTCGCGCTGGTCCTGGGAGGAGGGGCGGCGCGCGGCGCCGCCCACATCGGGGTCCTCCGCGCCCTGAGCGAGGAGGGACTGTTTCCTGACCTCGTCGTGGGGGTCAGCATCGGATCGATCATCGGCGCCGCCTTCACGATGGAGGCCGACCACAGGCGGGCGATCGAAAGATTGCGCCACGTCGCGACCTTGCTGCAGAGACGATTCGTCGATCTCCCTGCGCCTATCAAGCTTGCCAGGGTTCTTCGTCTTTTTGGTCGGCGTCAGCGGCGCCGATGGTTGGAACAGGAGCTTGGGCTGAAAGGGGTCAGTTTCGGATCGTTGCACCCGCCGCTTCGAGTCACCGCGACCCGGCTTCTCCCGCCGGGTCGAGCCATCCTTGGCGCCAGCCCAGCCGAGCCGGTCGTCGAGGCGTTGATGGCAAGCTCGGCCCTGCCCTCACGCTTCCCGGTCCATTACCGTGGAGAGTTCTTGCTTGACGGCGCCTTTTCGGGGAATCTGCCGACTCTTACCGCCCTGGAGCAGGGAGCCCGGGTGATCGTGGCGGTAAACCTCGGATTCCTTTTCAAGCGGAGACCGGATCTGAGGTGGCTGCTGCCGTGGCGGCTCATCGATTGGGCTGGAAAGGCCCAGATGCGTCGGGAGGCCGGGGAGTGCCGGCGGAGAGGGGCGGTTGTCTTCGAGATCAGGTCTGACAGGATCGAGGCGGAGAGCATTCTCGGCTTCGAAAAACTTGACAAATTGATCGAAGAGGGGTATAAGGCTACACAATCGTATCTGCCCGCTATCAAAGGGGCTCTTCAGAAGGAACGAATCGGCATAGCTTCTTGATTCTTGCCAGCTTTGCGGTTGTGATCCCTGACAGGAGGTCAAGATGAGTCTTCGGCTCTTCCGAATGCCCCTGGCACTTGCGGCCGCCGTCACGCTCAGCCTCCCTCTCCTGGCCGCCGCCACCCCTGCTATCCCTCCAACGGAGCCAGCTCCACAGAGTGGACCCGTCTCCACCTCTCAGCCTCAGAGTGATGCCGTTGATCCGGCAAGGCCCGCTGTCGTTTCAACCGATGGCGCTCAGACCCTCCAGCCTCCAACTGCTGATCGGCAGGGCATATCGCCCAGGCAAAGCGACGAGGAACAGGCCGTCAAAAAGGCGCTGATTCACTCCTCTTCCGGCCTCCGGGCGCTAGGGGCGGGAGACCGAGCCCAGGCGCAGCGGGAGCTGGAGGCCTCGATCAGCATCCTGTTGAAGCTGCCAGGGGTGGCCAACCCAGATGGCCATCGCCTCCAACTGATTGAACAGACGGCTGCCCTCAGGGCGGCGCTCTCTGCTGCCTCTCCAGATGAAGGCAACCAGGCAAGCGAGCAAGAAGACGAGGCCGATACCGAAGAGAGCCCTGACCTGGTGAATCCCGCAGAAGAGCCCGGCTTGGAGTCCCCTGAAATCAAACCCGATTCACTCTCGGAACCCGACCTCAGCAAATTTGATGTGCCGATAGTGCTCAATGAGAAGGTCAAGGCCTACATTGTGTTCTTCCAGACTACGAAGAAGAAGCTGATCAGCGAGGCCTTGGATCGGTCGGGCCGCTACCTTCCGATGATGCGGGAGATCTTCCAGGAGCAGGGACTCCCGCTGGATCTCGTGAATCTGGCATACATTGAGAGCGGCTTCAAATATCGGGCCTTCTCCAGGGCCAAGGCCGCCGGGATCTGGCAGTTTATTAAAGCGACCGGGAAGCGGTATCGACTGGAGGTCAACCACTGGGTGGATGAGCGGAGGGACCCGGAAAAGGCGACCCGTGCCGCCGCCGCCTACCTCAAGGAGCTGTTCGGGATGTTCGATTCCTGGCCGCTCGCGCTGGCCTCGTACAACGCGGGAGAGCAACGGGTTCAGCGGGCCAGGGTCCGGCAGGGAACCGACGATTTCTGGTCGCTAAAGCTTCCGAGGGAAACCCAGCTCTTTGTTCCGGCCTTCATGGCGATGACCATCATCGCCAAGGATCCCGAGCGGTACGGCTTCACCTCGCCGGTCGAGAAGGCCTGGAAGGTAGAGCGGGCGGCAGTACCAGGCGCGATCGCGCTCCACCACATTGCGCGCGCAATTAACGCCACGCCCGACGAGATCCGTGACCTGAATCCCGCTTTGCGCGGCGGCGTCACACCAGTAAACTACCGCGAGTATGAGATCAACGTGCCACTTGGCACGACGGCGCTCCTCCTGTCTCAGGTGGATCAACTTCCCAGAACGCGTCCCCGTGAGGTGGTCCGTGTCGCCGCCAATGACGGCGGCAATCGGTATCGAGTCAGGCCGGGCGATACCCTGGGGAAGATCGCGTCGCGCTATCGAACGACGGCAGGCCACATCGCCAGGCTGAACGACATGAAGGTTGAGGACACATTGAGGGTGGGGGTCTTGCTCGACCTGCCCCACGGAAAGCGATCGACGGAGCCTGTAACCGCCTCAACCGCAGCCGATCGTTCCCGGACGGTCGTATCCGTGGCTCCGAAGCCGGCCGCCCCCGTCCGATCCCCTGTCCACGTCGTGAGGCGGGGCGACACCCTCTGGGGGATCGCCAAGGCGTATGCCGTCACGCCGGAGGAGCTTCGTCGGTGGAACGACCTGGGGCCGCGCGTCATGCTCCAGCCCGGGCAGTCGCTGCGCGTGGCTGTTCACGCCCCTAAGACGACCTCAAAAGCTGGCGGCGCTTCTAAGGTCTCCGAGCGACCGGTCCGGTACAGGGTCAAACGGGGGGATACGCTCTGGGAGATCGCCAGGTCCCACGAGGTCACCCCGGAGGAGCTCCGTCGGTGGAATGACTTGACCCACCGAGCCAAGCTCC
>CAZCMC010000215.1:0-3412 GCA_964499665.1 uncultured bacterium
ATGAGCCATGAACTGCGCACGCCACTCAATGCCATCATCGGCTATGGGGAGATGCTGCTGGAGGAGGCCGAAGACCTGGGTCAGGCAGGCTTCATCCCTGACCTCCAGAAGATTCATGCCGCAGCCAAGCACCTGCTGGCGCTCATCAACGACATCCTCGACCTCTCGAAGATCGAAGCCGGCAAGATGGACCTCTACTACGAGACCTTCGACGTCGCGCCGATGATCCAAGACGTGGTGGCCACCATCGCGCCACTGGTCAAGAAGAATGCCAATGCCCTGGAGGTCCACTGCGCCGACGATCTCGGCGCCATGCGGGCCGACCTGACCAAGGTCCGGCAGACGCTCTTCAACTTGCTGAGCAATGCCTGCAAGTTCACCGAGCACGGGACCATCACGCTGGAGGTCACCCGCGAGACGGTGGACGGTGGAGGCTGGGTCACCTTCCGCGTGAGGGACACCGGCATCGGCATGACCCCCGAGCAGATGGAGAAGCTGTTCCAGGAGTTCTCTCAGGCCGATGCCTCGACGACGCGCAAGTACGGGGGCACGGGCCTGGGGCTTGCCATCAGCCGGAAATTCTGCCAGTTGATGGGGGGCGACATCACGGTCGAGAGCACCTTGGGCCACGGGTCCACCTTCATTATTCGCCTGCCTGCCGAGGGTCTCGCCCTCAAGGCCGTACCGGCGCCTCGTGCGGAGGTCTCGACCTCCAGTGCCACCCTGCCGGAGGGGGCGCCCACCATCCTCCTCATCGACGATGACCCAGCGATGCGCGACCTGACGCAGCGCTTCCTCGCAAAGGAAGGATTTCACGTGGTGGTCGCCGCAAGCGGGGAGGAGGGATTGCGGCTCGCCAAGGCCCTAAAACCTGCCGTGATCGCCCTGGACGTACTGATGCCCGGCATGGACGGCTGGGCCGTGCTGACAGCGCTGAAGGCCGATCCCGATCTGGCCGACATCCCGGTGATCATGCTGACCATCGTGGATGACAAGGGCATGGGCTACGCGCTGGGTGCGGCGGACTACTTGACCAAACCTATTGACTGGGAACGCCTTCCTGATACCTTGCGAAAATATCAGCAGACCCGGCCACAATGTCCGGTATTAGTGGTTGAGGATGATGCCGATCTGCGTGAGATGATGCGCCGAACGCTGGAAAATGGGGGGTGGGCGGTGATCGAAGCCGCCAATGGGCGGGTGGCGCTGGAGCGTCTGATCGAGCAGCGACCGGAGCTCATCTTGCTCGATCTGATGATGCCCGAGATGGACGGGTTCCAGTTTTTGGAAGAGGTGCGCAAACACGAAGAATGGCGATCTATCCCCATTGTTGTCGTGACCGCCAAGGACCTCACCGAGGAGGATCACCGACGGCTGAGCGCCTCCGTGGCACGGGTCCTCCAGAAGGGATTGTACAGCCGCGAGGAGATGATGCGCGAGGTTCGCGACCTGGTAGCCGCTCGGGTTCAGGGCATCCGCGGACAGGGATAGATCGGGATGGCAAAGATCCTGTTGGTGGAAGATAGCGAGATGAATCGCGACATGCTGGCACGGCGTCTGGCGAGGCGGGGCTATGAGGTCGTCATCGCTGTCGATGGCGGGCAGGGCGTTACGTTGGCCCAGACGGAAGCCCCAGACCTCATCCTGATGGATATGAATTTGCCGGTGCTGGATGGCTCGGAAGCGACCCGGCAACTCAGAGCGGCGCCTGCCACCCGGTCCATCCCTATTATCGCGCTCACTGCCCACGCGATGTCGGGCGACCGGGAGAATGCGCTTGAGGCGGGATGCGATGACTACGACACCAAGCCGATCGAGCTTGAGCGGCTGCTGGGTAAGATCGAGGTCCTGTTGAAGAAGGAGGCCACCCCATGACCGTGTCACAGGGCAGTTTGCTCGTCGTTGACGACGACGCGATGAACCGTGACATGCTGTCCCGTCGTCTGGCGCGGCACGGCTACACGGTCGCGGTCGCGGAAGACGGAGAGCAGGCATTGAAGATGATTGAGGGGCAGAAGTTCGACCTAGTGCTCCTCGACGTCATGATGCCCGGTGTCAGCGGCCTTCAGGTCCTCGACATCCTGCGCCAGCGCTACTCGATGGCCGACCTGCCCGTCATCATGGCCACGGCGAAAGATGAGAGCAGTGACATCGTCGAAGCGTTAAAGCGTGGAGCGAACGACTACGTGACGAAACCTCTCGACTTTCCCGTGGTCCTGGCCCGCACCGAAAGCCAGTTGGCCCTCAAACGGGCGCGGGAGGAAATCCATCGACTTGCCGCTCGACTCGAGGATCAGGCGGCTCAACTCGCCGACTGGAACCGGACGCTCGAGCAGCGAGTTGCCGACCAACTCGCCGAACTGGAGCGAGTTGGCCGGCTGAAGGGATTTTTCACCCCCCAGCTTGCCGAGCTGATCTTGGCCGGCGGCGCCGAGGACCCGCTGAAGAGCCACCGACGAGAGGTGACGGTCGTGTTCGTGGACCTTCGGGGCTTTACCGCTTTCTCCGAGATCACAGAGCCCGAGGAGGTCATGGGCGTCCTCAACGAGTACCACGCCGGAATGGGGAAGCTGATTCTCGCGTACGAGGCGACCCTGGAGCACTTCGCCGGAGACGGCATCATGGTCTTCTTCAACGACCCCGTGCCGGTGCCGAACCCGGCGGAGCGGGCGGTCCGGATGGCACTGGAAATGCGGGACTGCCTGGGGACACTTACACGCACGTGGCGCAAACAGGGCATTGAGTTGGGCTTCGGGATCGGAATTGCACATGGCTACGCCACCATGGGCGCCATCGGATTCGAGGGACGATGGCAGTACGCGGTGATCGGCACCGTTGCCAACCTCGCCTCTCGCCTGTGCGATGAGGCCCGGGGCGGGCAGATCCTCCTGAGTCAGCGTGTCTACGCGCAAGTTGAGGAGCTGGTCGAGGCCGAGCCCGTCGGCGAGCTGACGCTGAAGGGCCTCCACCGTCCCATCACCACCTATAACCTCCTGCGCCTGAAAGCGTAAAGGCCTGGCTTGCCTGCCTCACGTCGCAATTCGCGCCCCATACGACTGGAAGGCGCTCCAGGCCTACCTCAACGAGGTCTTCCGCGCCTTCGGCGTGCAGCCACCGACGCGTGTAGAGCCGTCCTGGACCACATCGTCTCGAATTTTTATCGTCCTTTTTTCTTGACAGGCGGCACCTCCAAAGACAAAATGATACTTGCCTCGGCGCGACCCACGGGGATGTCGCGTGGGTGATCGCCGGATGGGGGAACGGATAAACTCTCCGAGGTGGTCGTAAGTTGTTACCGGGGCGAAGCATAGCCCCCGGCCCACAAACACGTGTTATGAAAGGAGGAGACCGAAATGGCCAGCAAATTTATCAAAATAGCCCTTTTCTCTGGGGCACTCATGGCCCTTGCGCC
>CAZCMC010000216.1:0-3405 GCA_964499665.1 uncultured bacterium
AGGATCGCCTTGGCCTGGTACTCATGAATCTTCATCGTTTCCCGATGCCCCTCTTACGCCGTGCCCCTCTTTCTCGGGAGGGGACTGTGTGTGCTCTTCTTCCATGAGGGAGGGGTTGACACGAAGCGCTAGCGGCGGCCGGTGACCTTTCTGATGACCCACATAATGGGATCGTAGTACTCGGTCACCACCCGCTCCTTGAGCGGGATGATGGCGTTGTCGGTGATTTTGATGTGCTCGGGGCAGACCTCAGTGCAGCACTTGGTGATATTACAGTAGCCAAGCCCGGCCTTTGTTCGCAGGAGCTCAGCGCGCGAGTTGGTGTCCAACGGGTGCATCTCCAGCGCCGCGATCCGAACGAAGAAGCGGGGTCCGGCGAAGTGCTGTTTGTTCTCCGTGTGGTCGCGGATGACGTGGCAGACGTTCTGGCAGAGGAAGCACTCGATGCACTTGTGGAACTCCTGAGCCCGGTCGATGTCCTCCTGCATCATCCGGTATGTGCCATCGGGCTCGGGCGGGCGCGGCCTGAAGGCGGGGATCGTCTTGGCCACCTCGTAGTTGAGGGAGACATCGGTCACCAGATCCCGGATCAGCGGGAAGGCCTTCATCGGGGCCACCGTAATGGGTTCGCCCTCTGGGTAGAGGTTCATCCGAGTCATGCACATCAGCCGGGGGCGGCCGTTCACCTCCGCGCTGCACGAGCCGCACTTGCCCGCCTTGCAGTTCCAGCGGACCGCCAGATCCGCGGCCTGTTCGGCCTGGATCCTGTGGATGACGTCGAGGACCACCATCCCTTCCTCAGTGGGGACGCGGTACTCATGGAAGGCGCCGCCCCGCCCATCGCCGCGCCAGATTCGCATGATCGCCTCGGGCATCTACTTATCCCCCTCGAGGAGCTTCTTGAGCTCTTCGGACATCGCCGAGAGCGGCTCCCGCGTTACCGCGAGACCATCGTCCACCTTGCGCACGACCACGTTGACCCTCCCGAACTCGGGGTCCATCTTGGGGTAATCTTCTCGGGTGTGACCCCCGCGGCTCTCCTTGCGCTCCAACGCCGCCAGGGTGACCGCCTCGGAGACGGTGAGAAGCGAGTAGAGGTCGAGCGCCAGGTGCCAGCCGGGGTTGTAGTGGCGCGTTCCTTCCACCCTCACCCGCCCGGCCCTCGCCCTCAACCCCGCAATCTCCTCCAATGCCTTCTTCAGCTCCCCCTCGGTCCGGATAATCCCCACCAGGCTCTGCATGCACTCCTGGAGGTCCTGATGAATGGTGTAAGGGTTCTCCCCTCCGGACCCCTCAAACGGCGCCAGCAGCTCCCGCTCAGTCGCATCCACCAGCGCGGCATCGACGTTCAGAGGTGACGTCAACGATTTGGCATAGTCGGCTGCATAGAGCCCGGCACGCCGACCGAAGACAACGAGGTCGGAGAGCGAGTTGCCACCCAAGCGGTTCGCGCCGTGCAGCCCGCCCGCCACCTCACCGGCGGCGAAAAGGCCAGGGACGGCCGTGGCCGCCGTGTCAGCATCTACACGGATACCCCCATTCATATAGTGGGCCGTCGGTCCGACCTCCATCGGCTCCTTGGTGATATCCACGTCTGCGAGCTCTTTGAACTGGTGATACATGCTGGGGAGCCGCCGCTTGATGTATTCGGCGTCTCGCCGCGAGGCGATATCCAGGAAGACTCCCCCGTGGGGGCTTCCCCGCCTCGCCTTGACCTCAGAGTCAATTGCGCGCGCGACCTCGTCACGAGGCAAGAGGTCTGGGGTCCGTCTGTTATTCTTCTTGTCGGCGTACCAACGATCGGCCTCCGCATCGGTGTCGGCGGTCTCAGCCCGAAAGAACTCCGGGATGTACTTGAACATAAACCGCTCTCCCAGCGCGTTCTTAAGGGTCCCGCCGTCGCCGCGCACACCCTCGGTCACCAGGATGCCGCGGACGCTGGGAGGCCAGACCATCCCGGTCGGGTGGAACTGCTGGCACTCCATCTCGATGAGGGCCGCGCCGGCCTCAAGCGCGAGGGTCACGCCGTCGCCGGTGTACTCCCAAGAGTTGGAAGTGATCTTCCACGCTTTGCCGATCCCCCCGGTGGCAAGGACCACCGCCTTAGACTTGAAGACCACGAACCGGCCGGTCTCACGCCAGTACCCGAACGCCCCGCACACACGCCCGCCATCCTTCAAGAGGCGCGCGATCGTGCACTCCATGAAGACGTCGATTCCCTTGTGCACTGCGTGCTGCTGAAGGGTGCGGATCATCTCGAGCCCGGTCCGGTCGCCCACATGTGCCAGGCGCGCGTATCGGTGCCCGCCGAAATCGCGCTGAAGGATCCGCCCGTCCGCAGTGCGATCAAAGAGCGCTCCCCAAGTCTCCAGCTCTCTGACACGGTCCGGCGCCTCCTGGGCGTGTAACTGGGCCATACGCCAGTTGTTCAGCATCTTGCCGCCGCGCATGGTGTCGCGAAAGTGCACCTTCCAGTTGTCCTCCGGGTAGACGTTGCCAAGCGCCGCGGCGATCCCGCCCTCAGCCATCACGGTGTGGGCCTTGCCGAGCAGGGATTTGCAGACCAGGGCCGTCCTTGCCCCTTGGGCCGAGGCTTCGATGCCAGCTCGAAGTCCGGCCCCTCCCGCGCCGATCACGATCACGTCGTACTCGTGAGTCTCGTATTTATCCAGCCCCATTACAGCAACCTCAGGTCATTGATAATCCCCATCGAGACAAGGCGCACGTACAGATCAGCGAGGCCCACGCTGAACAGGCTGAGCCAAGCGAAAAGGGCGTGCCGTTCGTTGAGCCAGCTCACCCCACGCCAGATCCGATAGCGCGAAGGAGCTTTGGAGAACACATCGACGTGGCCCCCGCAGAGGTGCCTACAAGAGTGGCAGGAAAAGGTGTAGAGGGCCAGCAGCCCGACGTTGAGCCAGAGCACGAGCGTCCCCACGCCCACACCAAAGCCGTCGGGAAAGCGAAGTGCCAGAATGGCATCCCACAGGAGGATGAAGATAAAGAGCACCGCGAGATAAAACGCGTAGCGATGGAGATTTTGGAAGATGAGGGGGAAGGAGGTCTCTCCGCCGTAGCCGGTGCGGGCATCAGGCACGGCACAGGCGGGCGGGGCCCACCAGAACGAGCGGTAGTAGGCCTTCCGGTAATAATAGCAGGTAAGGCGGAACACGCCTGGCACCCAAAGGATCAGGAAGGCCGGAGACCAGTTCCACCACTTGCCAACGAGTTGGAAGCTCAGGTGCTCGCAGTTGGCCGCGATGCAGGGAGAATAGAAGGGGGAGAGGTAGGGGTTCGCGTAGTAGTGGGCATTCTGGAAGGCGGCCCAGGTGGAATAGACGACGAAGCCCCCCAACACCAGCACCACAAGGAGCGGCTCGATCCACCAGGCGTCCTTTCGGAGCG
>CAZCMC010000217.1:0-3379 GCA_964499665.1 uncultured bacterium
AAGCTGACGAAATATTACGACAAGGTCGCGGCCATCGAGGACGTCTCATTCACTGTCGAGAAGGGGGAGATCGTGGGTTTTCTCGGGCCGAACGGCGCCGGGAAGACCACCACGATGCGGATCCTCACCGGCTTCTTACCCCCGAGCAGTGGGACGGCGCGCGTGGCGGGCCACGACATCCTCACCAATTCCCTTCAGGTCCGCCGGCGAATCGGCTATCTGCCGGAGGCTGTGCCACTCTACACTGACATGAAAGTGGCCGCCTACCTGGAGTTCGTCGCCGAGGTCAAGGGGCTGGAACGACGGGAGCGGAGGCGCAGCGTTGGCCAAATCATGGAGAAGTGTCGGATCGTTGACGTCCAGCGGATGCTGATCGGCTCGCTCTCTCGCGGATACCGGCAGCGGGTCGGGATCGCCCAGGCGTTGCTGAACAATCCCGAAGTCCTCATCCTGGATGAGCCGACGGTCGGACTCGACCCACAGCAGATCATCGAGATCCGCCAGCTCATCAAGGAGCTGTCCGGCCAGAGCACGATCATCCTTTCGACCCATATCCTTCCCGAGGTCAGCATGGTCTGCCAGCGGGTCATCATTATCAACGACGGACACATCATCGCGGTTGACACGCCCGAGAACCTGACGGCGCGGCTTCAGAGCTCAGCCAAGTTGCTCCTTACAGTGGACGGGCCGGTCGGTCAGGTCGAGGAAGCCCTGACACAGCTTCCAGGGGTCCTGCGGGTCGAGCCCAAGGACGAGTCCCGCGATGCCACTGTCAGCTTTGTCGTGGAGTCTGAGCGGAGCCGCGACCTCCGCCGTGAGGTCTCACGCCTCATCGTCGATCGAGGGTGGGGGCTGCTGGAGCTGCGTCCAGCCGACATGACGCTGGAGGAAATCTTCATTCGGTTGGTCACCGAGGAGCATCAGGAGGTGCAAGGATGAACGTCCTGCCGATCTTCAAGAAAGAGCTGCGCTCGTACTTCGCTTCCCCGATCGCCTACGTCGTTCTGACGATCTTTGCTCTTCTCTCCGGCTACTTCTTCTATAGCCTCCTGACGTTTTTTTCTCTCAACAGCCTGCAGGCTTCCTTCAATCCCGCCTTCTCGCAGGGCCTGAATGCTTCTGAATGGATCGTTCGGCCTCTGCTTCGCAATATCGCCGTGACGATGCTGCTCTTGATGCCGGCGGCCACCATGCGGCTCTTTTCTGAAGAGAAGAAGAGTGGGACGATCGAGCTCCTCTTCACCTACCCGATCCGCGACTGGGAGTTGCTGCTTGGCAAGTTCCTGGCGGCCCTCGCGCTCTACGCCGCGATGCTGGGGATAAGCCTCCTACAGTTGTTGATGCTTCGTCTGTTCGCGCCGCTCGAATGGGGTCCCATCCTGAGCGGCTATCTCGGTCTCCTGCTGCTGGGAATGGCATTTTTGGGACTGGGGATTCTGGCCTCCTCGCTCACCGAAAATCAGATCGTCGCGGCCGTCGGCGCCTTCGGCGTCTTGCTGCTGCTGTGGGTTATCGGCTGGTCCACGGAGGCGGCGGGTCCCACCCTGGGCCCGATCCTGTCACACCTCTCGATCATCAACCACTACGATAGCTTTGCAAAAGGGGTCATTGAGAGCAAGGATGTCATCTTCTACCTCAATTTCACGATCCTTTGCCTCTTCCTGACGCTCCGCTCCATGGAGTCGAAGAGGTGGAGGGGATGACCATGCGCGATCTCGCCCGCTTCGCCGCGCCCACCGGCCTCCTGCTCCTCGTCGGGGGAGGCATCGCCTACAATATCCGACCGGACCTCAAAGCCTGGATAGGCGGCATCCTCGTCGCCGGGGCGGTGCTCATCCTCGTGAGCCTCTATCGATCGTTTGCGCTGATTAAGGCCCGGCTTGATCGCCGCTCGACAAAGGTCGGATTCAACGTCGCCCTGATGACATTGCTTCTGCTGGGCATCATCGGACTGGTGGAGGCGATCTCGGCCAAACACAACATGCGGATCGACCTGACCGAGGGGAAGCGCCACACCCTTGCCGATCAGACAAAGAAACTCGTGAGGGGACTGGTCAAGGAGGTTCAGGCGACAGCCTTCTATCGCTCGGACCAGCCGGATCGACGGCCGGCCGAGGAGCTGCTCCGTCAATATGCCGATCTCTCGTCCAAGTTCCGCTTCGAAATGGTTGATCCAGACCGAAATCCTGGCCGTGCCAAGAAATATGGGGTCACGACGTACGGGACCACGGTCCTTGAGACGAAGGACAAAGAAGAAAAGATCACCCAGGTAGACGAGGAACACCTGACCAATGGTGTGGTCAAGCTGCTCCGGGAAGGGAAGCGGACGATCTATTTTCTGAAAGGCCACGGTGAAAACGAGCCGGATGACGCGTCTCGGAACGGCTACCGGCAGGCGAAGGAGGCCCTCGAGAAATCCAACTACACCGTCAAAGACCTACTCCTTCTCCGCGAACCACAGGTTCCGGGGGACGCCGCCGTCCTCGTCATCAGCGGACCGAAGCGCGACCTGGCCGAGTCGGAACTGAAGGCGTTGAAAGCCTTCATCGAGCGAGGCGGGAAGTTGCTGATCCAGCTCGACCCTTTTGCGGCGCCGAGCATGAAGGAGTTTTTGAGCCAGTACGGGATCAACGTTGGAGACGACGTGATCGTAGATCAGTTCAGCCGTGTCATGGGGGGGGATTACCTGATGCCGGTGGTTTCGAAGTACTATTCCCATCCGATTACGCGGGACTTCACCCTGGCCTCTTTGTTTCCCTTCGCCCGCTCCATCGACACGGCGGAGAAGTCGCCCGAGGGTGTCTCAGTGCAGAAGCTCGGGGAGACCGGAGCGGGGAGCTGGGCCGAGACCGATAAAGGCGAGCTGAATCGTGGTCAGCTTACTTTCGACAAAGGGAAGGATCGCCAGGGGCCGGTCTCCGTGGGCGTCGTGGCCACGGTGGAGGCCAAGAAGGCGACGGGGGCGGTGTCAGAAGGAAAAAGAGGATCGGAGACGGTTCCAGAGAAGAAGAAAGGTGAGAAAAGCGCTGAGGAGCCACCGACGGGACCGGCGAGGCTGGTGGTGTACGGCAACTCCGGCTTCGCCAGCAACAACTTCCTGAACTTCTCCGGGAACCGGGATCTCTTCCTGAATAGCATTAGCTGGCTGGCCGAAGAGGAGGGACAAATCTCTATCCGACCGCGGGAGGCGAAAAGCACCCCCATTTTCCTGACCGCCATGCAAGGGCGGTTGGCTTTCTGGCTGCCGATCGTCGTGGTGCCGGGCCTTCTCCTGGTGTCCGGGACATCGGTGGTCCTTCGTCGGAGGCGGTCGCGGTGAGGTGGCGGTCTCTCGGCGTTCTCGCGCTCGTCCTGGCGGTTCTTGCCGGCGCGTACTACG
>CAZCMC010000218.1:0-3375 GCA_964499665.1 uncultured bacterium
GTCCTTTTCGTGGTGTTTGTCCTGACGATCGGCAGCCAGAGTCGGATCTTCGAGCGCCGATACACGCTGCATGCCTTCTTCGGCACCATCGAGGGCCTCAACGTTGGGGCGCCGGTCCGCCTGGCTGGCGTCTCCGTCGGGAAGGTCAGCGCCATCACATTCGGTAAGGACCTGGCCAGCAAGAAAATCAGGGCGACCATGAGCCTCGATGCGAGGCTCCAGGACCGGATTCGGGAGGATTCGATCGCCAGCATCGGGACCATCGGGCTGGTGGGCGATAAGGTGCTGGAGCTGACGGTGGGAAGTCCTGATAAGAAGGTCCTTCCTCCAGGGGCCGTGCTGGCCAGCATCGATCCGACGGATTACGCCAAGCTCCTTCAGAGAGGCGATCAGATCGTTGATAACGTGCTGAGGATTTCGGATTCCCTGAGCCATCTCCTGGGCGGCGGGGCAGGCGCGGAGGCGCGACAGGATCTGGCACAGAGCATCAGCTCCCTCAGTCGGATCATGCGGGAGATCGAGCAAGGAGACGGATTGCTCCACGCCCTGGTCTATGAGAAACGCTCCGGCGAGGTCCTGAACGATTTGAGACATGCGGCCCGAACGCTGAACGAGTTGACGACGAAATTCCAGGCGCAGAAGGGGCTGGCACACGTTCTGTTTGCGGATCCGAGAGCCGACAAGATCATGGGAGACCTTGAGCAGGCCTCCAACAATCTCAAGCTCGTTTCGGCCCGACTTGCCAAAGGGGAGGGAACGCTTGGAGCGCTTATCGACGACCCCACCCTGTATGAGGACCTCTCATCCCTCCTGCGGGGTGCGAATCGCAGCCTGATCCTGCGAACCCTGATTCAATCGACCCGGCAGTCGGGGGCCTCAGCCGAGTCGCGATGAGCCCTGCCGCCCCCGCGTCGCTGATTGTCCACGGCCATTTCTACCAGCCGCCACGCGAGAACCCCTGGACCGAGGAGGTCGAGCGGGAGGCATCCGCCGCCCCTTACCACGATTGGAACGAGCGCATCGCTGCCGAGTGCTACACGGCGAACGGATGGGCGAGACTTCTGGACGGAGAGGGGCGGATTGTCAGGCTGATCAACAACTATGCTTCGATCAGCTTCGACATCGGCCCTACACTCTTTCGGTGGCTTGAACGACACACCCCCGAGACCTATCGCCGCATTATCCAAGGCGACCGTGAGAGCCGGGCGCGCAATGGGGGCCACGGCGGAGCACTCGCGCACCCGTACGTGCATGCGATCCTGCCACTTACCGATGTGCGGGACCGTTCCACCCTGGTCAAATGGGGGATCGCCGACTTCCAGTGGCGATTCGGCCGCAAGCCGGATGGAATGTGGCTTCCCGAGACGGCCGTTGACCTGGCGACGCTTCAGCTTCTGGCTGATCATGGGATCCGATTCACCATCTTGGCACCGTTTCAGGCTGTCCGTTTCCGCCTGAGCGGTGAGGGGGGTTGGATCGAGGTCGGCCCTGAGGGGATTGACCCGGGGCGCCCGTACCGCTGTGCATTGCCCGGTGGTGGATCGATCGCCCTGTTCTTTTATGACGCGGCGCTCTCCCGTGCCATAGCCTTCGAGGGGCTGTTGAAGGGTCCTGATCGCCTCGCCGGCCGAGTCGTGGAGGCTTCCCGCCACTCCCACCCTCGCCTGTACATCCTCTGCACCGACGGGGAGTCGTACGGGCATCACACCCCGTTCGGAGAGCGGGCCTTGGCCGCCCTCATTGCGCGGCAGGGCACGCCCGAAGAGGTCGCGACGACCAACCTTGGCGCCTGCCTCGAAAGCCATCCGCCCGACCACGAGGTCGTTATCAGGGAAGGGAGCTCCTGGAGCTGCGCTCACGGCCTCGGGCGGTGGAAGGAAGACTGCGGTTGCAACACCGGCGGCCAGCCCGGCTGGCGACAGGGCTGGCGCGTTCACCTCCGGGCGGCCTTGGAGGGTCTACGGGAGGAGCTCCATCGTATCTTCGTGGAACAAGGGGACAGGTATCTCACCGATGTCTGGGCCGCGAGGGACGGCTACATCGACCTGATATTGGATCACAGCGCGCGCAACGTCGAGGGCTACTTGATGAAGCACGCCCGCCGATCGCTCTCGACAGAGGAGCGGGCAGCGGCGCTGCAACTCTTGGAGATGCAGCGGCACGCCCTCCTGATGCAGACCAGTTGTGGCTGGTTCTTTGATGACATCTCCGGCATCGAGTCGGTGCAGAACCTCGGGCACGCGGCGCGCGCGATCGAGCTGGCCTCCGCCTTCACGACGAAGAGCATCGAGGCGAGATTCCTGGCCGAGCTCCAGTCGGCCAGGAGCAACGTTGCAGTGGAGCGCGACGGCAGGCGGATCTGGGAGGTCCGCGTCCGCCCTACAAGGGTCCCGCTTGCGCGCCTGGCGGTCCTGTATGCTGCTCGATCGCTGGTTGACGAACTTCCGGAGCCGTATCACGTGCATGCCTTCACCCTGCATCGACTTGCCCTGGAGCGGCAACCCATCACGGGTGGGACGATAGTCGTGGGCGGTGTTGATGTACGGTCGGTCTTGACACTGGAGCGGGAGGAGATGGGGTTTGTCCTCCGTTGGTCGGACGCCGATGGAATGGCGGGATATCTGTTTCCTTGGAAAGGAGATGCGGAGATCCAACGCTGGCGTGAGGCCGTTGAGAGAGAGGCAGAGGGTGCCTCGCCGCAGGATCACGCTCAGGCGGTCCCGATCTCCTTGAAGATGTTGTCTCCGGAGGAGCGGCAGGAGATCTTAATGACCCTTTACGAAGGACGTGCGGAAGAGCTCCACAAGGCGTACGATGAGCTGGCGACGAGCACCCGTGGGCTACTGACGGCCTTCTTCAATGAGGGGCTCTCCCCTCCCCAGCCGCTCAGGGCCCCGGCTGAGTATATCCTTGCTCGCGACCTGGAGGCGCGCCTCCGGGAATGGTTGTCCGATGGCGGCGCCGATGCCCACCGCGCTCTGCTGGCGTTGGCTGATGAGGCAAGGCGACTCGGCCTGCGACAGAAGGACCGGCTTCACAACCTCCTCTCCACGTCGCTCATTGCTCGGATACGACAATTGAGAGACCATCCGGACCTGGATCGGTTCAGAGGCGCCCAGGAGATCCTGGACCTCGCCGAGCGATTGGATTGCGAGCCTCAGGGCGAGGAGATCAATGTCCTGATCGAGGAGATTCTCGCGCATCAGGTGCCGCCGTTTATCGATCTCCTGCTTCAAACCGGCTCCAGGGAGCAGTACGATCTGGTCTCGGCCCTGCTTCGTCTCGGTGAACGATTCGGCTTTGCAACCCAAGAGCTCAGGCAACGCCTTCGTCCGATCGAGGAACGACTGGCTGCGGATCCCGGCCTCTGGCCCT
>CAZCMC010000219.1:0-3366 GCA_964499665.1 uncultured bacterium
GAGGGGTGGCAGCCGCCATCCCTCTTGTGTTTCCGCCCTCGGTGGGCGGAACCTGAGAAAGGAGCGGTCGGGTGGAGGTGAAGGTCAAGGCGCAGGATCTACTTTCCTACGAGGGAGACGCCCTCATCGTGAATCTCTTCGAAGGGGTCAAACAGCCTGGCGGCGCCACGGGGGCAGTGGATAAGGCACTCGCAGGCGCGATTTCTGCGGCGGTCCGCAGGCAGGAGTTCAGGGGAAAACTTCATGAGCGACTCCTCCTCTACACGTTTGGCCGGCTTCCGGTATTACAGGTGCTGGTGATCGGACTCGGCAAGCAGGAGGAGTGTGGGGTCGATCGTATCCGGTCGGCGTCTGCGGAGGCCCTGCGCCATCTACGTCAAGCTGGAGCCAGGCGAGTGGGCTCTATCGTCCACGGAGCCGGCGCCGGAGGCATAGAGGCATCGCAGGCAAGTCGGGCCGTGACCGAGGGAGCCCTGCTCGGTCTCTATCGGTTCGCAAAATATCAGAGGGCGAGCGAGGACGGAGAAAGGGCGCTCAAGCAGCTTACCCTGCTAGAGCGCGACAGAAGCAAAATCAGCTCGCTGGAGGAGGGGGTTCGTGTGGGCCGCACCCTGGCCGAGGCGACCATCTTTGCCAGAGACATGGTGAACGAGCCGGCGAATGCCTTGACGCCCTCGGAACTGGCGGCTCGGGCCAAGAAGATGGCGAGCGGACTTGGCCTGACCTTCAAGACGCTGGAGCGTGCCGATATGAAGCGGCTCGGCATGGGAGCGCTCCTGGGAGTCGCCCAGGGAAGCGAGCATCCGCCAAAGCTGATCGTGGTGAGCTACCGGGGAGCCAAGGGGAAAGGCAAGGGGCCGCGCCTCGGCTTTGTTGGCAAGGGGATCACCTTTGATTCCGGAGGGATCTCGATCAAGCCGAGCGAGGGGATGGAGTCAATGAAGGGCGACATGGCCGGCGGGGCGGCTGTCCTCGGGGCCATCAAGGGGATCGCGGAGCTGAAGCTGCCCGTGGACGTGACGGCCATTGTGCCGGCCACGGAGAACATGCCGAGCGGGACGGCCCAGCGCCCAGGGGACATCGTCAAGACGATGAGCGGAAAGACCATCGAGGTGATCAACACCGACGCCGAAGGGCGCCTGATCTTGGCTGATGCCCTGAGCTATGCGTGCGACGCGGGTGTGACCCATCTCGTGGATGTCGCCACGCTCACGGGTGCCTGTGTCGTTGCCCTGGGGTCGGTTCGCACTGGCGCTTTTGCGAATGATCGGGAATTAATGCGACGGGTCCAAGAGGCCAGCGAGGCCTCCGGCGAGAAGCTGTGGGAACTCCCCTTGGATGATGAGTACGGCGAGCAGATCAAGAGCGACTATGCAGATATGAAGAACGTCGGCGGGCGGAAGGCGGGAGCCATCACCGCCGCCAAACTCCTGGCGAACTTCGTCGGCAAGACGCCATGGGTTCACCTGGATATCGCCGGGACCTCACAAGCCGAGAAGGATCACGGGTATTACCCGAAAGGGGCCACCGGCGCGATGGTCCGAACGCTGATCAATCTGGCGACCGGTTTCGCCCGGTCCAAGAAGGCGTGAGCCAGTCGGAGATGGTGGAGCGCCGTTCGCCCTTAGCCGTTCAAACCGCGACGCACGTTACAGTGCGCGTGACCCCCTTGAGGGTGCGGATTTTGGAAAGTACGACCGCGCCGACCGCGCCGATATCACTCGCCTCGACGCATGCGATCACATCGTAGGGCCCTGTCACGGCGTGAGCCGACTTCACCCCCTTCACCTTTTGTAGCGCCTTGACGATCTTGGCCGTTTGATCCGATGCGCCCTCGATCAGGACGAATGCAGTCGTCGTCATCACGTGTCCCTCCTCCCCCGTCTTCATCTTGGGCAGCGAACGGTAGTCATCCGCATGGTAGAGCATAGCGAACGAGACCATCTATACGATACATTCTTACCCGACGCAAGGGGAAAAGATAGGATGGACCCGTTGAGGCGCGCGTGAGAGCGCGGAGTCGTTCTGCCCTGAAGCGGCCTCACCTCGCTGTTTGAACTCTGGTCTGGCTTCACACGCATGAGTCCACCCGACGTAGGTAGATTGCCTCACCAGCCAAGTCCGGGCCGCCAGCGGAACGATGGATCTGCCGACGAAGCGATTTACACCTCACGCTTCTTCATCGCTTCCCTCTCCAACTTTTTCTTCTTCTCTAGCGTCAATGCGTTCAGCCTTCTGCCCCTCTACATCAAGGCCCTCGGGGGGACCGAGTCCCAGATCGGTGGGATCATGGGGACCTACAGCCTCACGGCCATCCTGGCCCAGCCTCTGGCTGGAGCCCTGGCTGACCGATTCGGGCGCAAGCGGTTCCTCCTGCTGGGATCGGCCTTAGGGATACTGGCAGCGATCGGCTTCGCCTTCTCCTCTCGATTAGACTTCAGATTCTTCCTGCTCCGCCTGGTCCAGGGTGTTGGCTTCTCCGCGTTCTACATCTCCAACCTGACCATTGTTGCCGATATGGTTCCGGAGAGCCGTCGGGGTGAGGCGGTGGGACTGTTCGGGATCTCTGGACTCATCACGATCGCCCTTTCGCCGGCCCTGGGTGAGCAGTTCATCCAGGTTTCAGGATTCCCTCCATTCTTCCTTGCGGCGGCAGCGGCAGCGGCAGCAGCGCTCTTTGTCAGCCTCGCCTTGCACGATCCCCACAGTGCCGACAAGGCTTCCGTCGAGCCAAGTCTGTCATCTTTGATCCCGTCCATGCGGATCATGCCGCCAATCGTCCTCTCGTTCGTCTTCGGGGTGGCGTCAGGGACTGTCTTTGTGTTTCTGCCCACGCATGCCATGCAGGTCGGGCTCTCCCGAATAGGCGCCTTCTACATTGCGTACAGCACGGCGGCTATCGGCATCCGCTTGACCTGTGGGCGACTCTCCGATCGCTGGGGGCGGCTGCGTGTGATCCTGCCGGCCTTGTTGCTAATGGCGTTGGGCTCCCTCGGACTGGTCTGGCTTGCGACTCCGGTCGGGCTGCTGGTGGTTGGGGCGCTTACCGGGATGGCACACGGCCTCCTCTTCCCAGCCCTGAGTGCCTATGTAATTGACCTCTCGGGGTCGGAGGAGCGGGCGCAGGCCCTCGGTGCCTTTAGCACCGCGATCCTCTTGGGGAGCGGTTTGGCGTCGTTCGTCTTCGGAGTGATGGCGGAGCGGTTGGGCTATCCGTCGATCTTCCTGGCGGCGGCAGGAATTGCCATCGCGGCGTTTGTCGTCTTTCAACGGCTTGGTAGACACTAAACTTCGCCATGGCCATCGACCGTGAACATCTTTCTCCTCCTTTAACCCTTGCCCCCCTTCTCAAAACGCTTGCAGCCT
>CAZCMC010000220.1:0-3359 GCA_964499665.1 uncultured bacterium
GTCGAGTCGCCTGCGAAGGCCAAGACGATCGGTAAGTATCTCGGAAACGATTATGTCGTGAAGGCCTCGATGGGCCACGTCCGCGATCTGCCCGCCAAGTCGCTGGCCGTTGATGTCGAACATGACTTCACCCCGCAGTACGAGATCATCGAGGGGAGAGAAAAGATCGTATCGGCCCTGAAGAAGACGGCTAAAACGGCGAGAGCTATCTATCTCGCTGCCGATCCGGATCGGGAGGGGGAGGCCATCTGCTGGCACCTCGAACACGAGCTGGCCTCCGCCAAAAAGCCGATCCACCGCGTGACCTTCAACGAGATTACGAAGCGCGCTGTGCGGGAAGCGTTCAATCACCCTTCCACAATCGACCAGCGGCGGGTTGATGCGCAGCAGGCCAGAAGGATACTCGATCGCTTAGTCGGGTACCAGATCAGCCCGCTCCTTTGGGATAAGGTCAAGCGGGGCATTTCCGCCGGCCGGGTCCAGTCGGTGGCCCTCCGCCTCATCGTCGATCGTGATCGGGAGATCCGGGCCTTCGTCAAGACCGAGTACTGGTCGGTGGAGGCCTCTCTGGAGGGCCGAACACCGCCGCCGTTCGCGGCGAAGCTCTACAAGATCGACGGCGAGCGGACCAACCTTCGGAACGGGGAGGAGACCGATCAGGTCGTTCGGGAGCTGGAGCGGCAGGAGTTTCGCGTCAGCGATCTGACCAAGAAAGAGAAGCGCCGGAACCCGGTGCCGCCGTTCACGACCAGCAAGCTCCAGCAGGAGGCGGTCCGGAAACTCCGCTTCACCGCCAGGAGGGCGATGCAGATCGCCCAGCAGCTCTACGAAGGGATCGAGGTCGGCGAGGAGGAGGCTGTTGGTCTCATCACCTACATGCGGACTGATTCGGTCCGGGTCTCGTCGGACGCCCAGGCCGAGGCGGCTCGCTACATCGCCGAGCGCTTCGGGCAGACGTTTGTGCCGGAGCGGCCCCCGGCATACCGCAGCAGCCGGGGCGCCCAAGAGGCCCATGAGGCCATCCGACCGACCTCGGTCTACCGCGATCCGGCGTCGCTCAGGGAGTATCTGGCCAAGGATCAGCTCGCCCTGTACACGCTGATCTGGAACCGGTTCCTCGCGTCCCAGATGCCGCCTGCCGTCTATGACGTCACGACCATCGAGATTCAGGGCGGGCGGTTCACGCTCCGGGCCAGCGGCCGGATCCAGCGGTTCGCCGGCTTCATGAAGGTGTACACGGAGGGAAAGGACGAAGCGCCGAAGACAAAGCCGGAGGAGACTCGGGACGAAACAGCCGAGGAGGCCACTGTTGAGGAAGACGCCGAATTAACGTTGCCCCCTCTCGAGGTGGGGGAGCCGTTGCGGCTCCTGGGGGTGACCCCGGCGCAGCACTTCACTCAGCCGCCCCCTCGCTACACCGAGGCGACCCTGGTCAAAGATTTGGAAGAGCTTGGGATCGGCCGTCCCAGCACCTACGCCGCCATCCTGAGTGTCATCCAGAACCGCGACTACGTGGTCAAGGAACAGGGCAAGTTTCGGCCGACGGAGCTGGGCGGGATTGTGATTGATCTGCTGGTGGAAAGCTTCCCGCGCGTGATGGACTACGAGTTCACGGCTCGGATGGAGACCACCCTGGATGAGATCGAAGAGGGGCAGAAGAACTGGCTGGAGGAGATGCATCGGTTCTATGGCGCCTTTTCGAGATGGGTAAAGGACGCACAGGTCGGGATGCGGAACATCAAGGCGATGGAGGAGAAGACCGACGAGATCTGCGAGCGCTGCGGCAATAAGATGGTGATCCGCTGGGGCCGCTTTGGTCGCTTCCTGGCCTGTTCGAATTACCCTGAGTGCAAGGGCACACGCGAGTTGCCGCCGGAGCTGAAGGAGGAGAACGGCGTCCCGAGCGAGACCGACGGGGCTGGAGAGGCCGAGACAGAGCCTTGCGAGAACTGCGGTCGGCCGATGGTGATGAAGCGCGGCCGGTTCGGACCGTTCCTGGCCTGTTCAGGGTACCCGGAGTGCAAGACGATCCGGAAGCCCTCGAAGGCGGAGACGGCCGGCGCCCGGGTTGCGCCGCAGCCGACCAACGAGGTGTGCGAGAAATGCGGCAACCCGATGGTCATCCGCGAGGGTCGATACGGTCGCTTTCTCTCTTGCTCCACCTATCCAGCCTGTAAGAGCCTTAAGCCGATCCCGATCGGGGTCAACTGCCCTCAGTGCGGGAGTCCACTATCGGAGCGACGGACCAAACGGGGCCGGGTGTTCTATGGGTGCACCGCCTATCCAAAGTGCAGTTTCGCCATCTGGGATCGTCCGATCGGCGAGCCTTGCCCGAAGTGCGGGGCCGCCTTCTTGGTGGAAAAGCGTCTGAAGGGGGGCGAGGTCTCGATCCGGTGCGTAACCGACGGGTGCGGCTACGTGCGGGAGGCCGACAAGGCGGCGGAAGCGAAGGCATGACCGAGATCGTCGTAGTCGGTGGGGGACTGGCTGGAAGCGAGGCGGCCTGGCAGGCGGCAGAGAGGGGCGCGTATGTGCGGCTGTACGAAATGCGGCCGGTGACCCCGACGCCTGCCCACAAGACCGACCGGCTGGCCGAGCTGGTGTGCAGCAACTCGCTCAAGTCCGATTCGCCGGAGGATTGTCACGGCTTGCTAAAGCGAGAGCTCACCGCCTACGGGTCGGTGGTCATGGCCGCCGCCCGCACGCATGCCGTCCCGGCCGGCTCGGCGCTTGCCGTAGACAGAGAAGCCTTCGCTGCTGAGATTACGGAGCGCCTGACCCGGCACCCGCGCATCAACATCGTGAGGGAGGAGGTCAAAGCGATCCCGGAGGAGCGACCGGTGATTATCGCCACCGGCCCTCTCACCTCAGACCTGCTTGCCGCCGCCCTGCGCGATCGGTTCCTCAGCTATCTGGCTTCTCAGGACTCTTCCGCAAACGTTCACGATCTTCTCTACTTCTACGACGCCATTTCACCGATCGTCGCCGCCGACTCCATCGATCGTGAGATCACCTTTGCCGCCTCTCGCTACGGCAAGGGAGGCGACGATTACCTGAACTGCCCGATGACGCGGGAGGAGTATCGCCTTTTCTGGGAATCGATCCGAGCCGCCGAGGTGACCCCGATCCATCCGTTCGAAGAGGAGCGATACTTCGAGGGGTGTCTCCCGATCGAGGTGCTGGCCGCACGCGGTGAGGATACGCTCCGCTTCGGGCCGATGAAGCCGGTGGGCCTCGTCGATCCCAGGAGTGGGCGACAACCTTACGCCGTTGTGCAGTTGAGGATGGAGAACCGTGAAGGGACGATGTACAACATGGTGGGGTTCCAGACCCGCATGCGGTGGGGCGAGCAGCGCCGG
>CAZCMC010000221.1:0-3358 GCA_964499665.1 uncultured bacterium
CGAACTATGAACGTCCTTCCCCACCCGCTATTCTGATGGTTCCCGAGCGGCAATATAGAACCCCCCTCTTCGATGCGTTGGTCAGCCTCGCGGAGAGTCGAAAGATCTCCTTCCATACCCCTGGCCACAAGAGCGGCAAGGGGATCTCAACGCGCTTCCGAAAGTTCGTCGGCCCCAAAATCTTCACCATCGACCTGACCACGCTTGATGAGGTCGATTGCCTGCAGCGGCCGGTGGGGGTCATCAAGGAGGCCCAGGAGCTGGCCGCCGAGGCCTACGGGGCCGACCACTCGTTCTTTCTCATCAACGGGACCACTGTGGGCAATCATGCGATGATCCTCTCTACAGCAAGTCCGGGAGACGAGATCCTGGTCGCCAGAAACGCCCATAAGTCGATCCTGACCGGGATCATCCTGAGCGGCGCGACGCCGCGGTTCTTCCCGCCGGTGTTCGACGAAGGGCTAGGAATTCTGTTGAACGTGACAGGTGAACAGGCCAGGCATGCGATGGAGCTGCATCCGAACGCCAAGCTCCTCGCCCTGACCAGTCCCAACTACTATGGCGTGGCGGCCGACCTGCGCGTCATCGTCTCGGAGGCCAAGCGTCGCGGAATCCTGGTCCTGGTGGATGAGGCCCATGGCCCCCACTTTCATTTTCATCGGACACTGCCCATATCGGCGCTCGACGCGGGCGCCGACATCTGTGTCCAATCGACCCATAAGATCCTGGGGGGCATGACCCAGTCGTCCATGCTGCATTTGAAGGGTCCCGACATCGATCACCCGAAGGTGGTGAGGCTCCTGCACCTGCTTCAGAGCACCAGCCCTTCGTACATCCTCATGGCCTCTTTGGATCTGGCGAGGATGCAGATGGCCACCGAGGGGGAGAAGCTTCTCAGCAAAGCGGTCGATCTGGCAAAGGACGCCAGAGACCGCATCAATCGCATTCCTGGTCTTTTCTGCTTCGGGGAGGCGCATCTGCCTGAGGGCGGCTTCACGCTCGATGTGACCAAGCTGACCATTTGCGTCAAGGGGCTTGGGCTGAGCGGGTTCGAGGCCTCGGCGATCTTGAACGCCGAGTTCGGCATCCAGGTTGAAATGGCCGACCTGTTCAATATCCTGGTGATCGTCAGTATCGGTGATCGCAAAGACGACTTGGATCGGCTGGTCGGCGCATTGAATAGCCTTGCGGGACGGGGTGCCCGTCCCGCGAATCAGCGACCCACCACCTCCCCCATCCCGCCGATGGGCCACCGGTTCCATCTTCCTCCGAGGGATGCCTTCTTTGCCCCGTCGGAGCATCTGCCGCTGGCAAAAGCGGAGGGCCGAATCAGCTCCGACATCGTGACCATCTACCCCCCCGGCATACCTGTCCTTGTGCCCGGTGAAGAGGTTGGGGCCTCGACGATTGATTACCTCCTGTCGCTCGCTTCGTATGGCGCGAGGATCGACGGGGTCCTGGAGCGTGACGAACCGCAGATCCGCGTCCTCTGCGATTGAACTCGGATGTCGGAAGTTTGCCGTTGCTTTTTCCAGGCCTTTCCCCTATACTTCCGACTTTGGTTTTTCACGGGTCAGCGTCCCCTCACCCTTCCCCTCTCCCCAGCGGGGAGAGGGGAAGGGTGAGGGGGGGAAAGCATTCTCGAGCAATGAGTCGCGACTTGGCATGAAAAAGACCATTCGGTGGAAGCTGCTCTTCCTGATTCTGGTGACTGTGGTGGCTGGCTACTACCTCCTGCCCACCGTCTCTCGGATTCCCTCCCTTCCTCCCCTTCTTCCTCTGTTGCTTCCCCGAGCCGAGCGACTGAATCTCGGGCTGGACCTGCAGGGAGGGATGCACCTGGTCCTGGAAGTGGTCACGGGGAAGGCGGTGGAAAACACCGTAGAACGACTGATCGCCGAGCTTCGCCGGGAGGCCGAGAAGGAGAAGATCCCGATCGAGGGGATCGCGCGAGAAGGGATCGACCGGATCCGGGTCAGGCTTCAGTCCAAGGATCGGCTCGAAGGGATGCGGAAGATTCTGAAGAACTACAGTAACCTGGAGCAGTCTGTCGGGGCGGAGCCGACCGAGTTGATCCTCAGCCTCTCCTCGCGCGAGGCGAAGCGGATCGAGGAGCTCGCCGTTCGACAGAGCCTGGAGACCATCCGAAACCGCGTGGATCAGTTCGGCGTAGCGGAGCCTCACATCATCCAGGAAGGGGATCGGCGGATCGTGGTTCAGCTCCCCGGCATCAAGGAGCCGCAGCGGGCGATCAACCTGATCGGCAAGACCGCGCTCCTTGAGTTCAAACTGGTCCGCGAAGGCGCAGATCTGACGGAGGCGTCGGCGGGGAAGGTCCCGGAGGGTGATCAGATCCTGTACCAGCGCAATGTGGATGAGCGAGGAGGCGTGGGCCGGGTGCCCCTTCTCGTGCAGAAGCGCCCCCTCTTGACGGGCGATCTCCTAACCTCCGCGCAAGTTCAGATCGACACCAACACCAACGAGCCGGTGGTCTCCATCGAATTCGATCGGGATGGCGCGCGCCTCTTCGGCGAGGCGACAGCGGCCAACGTGGGGCGACGATTGGCGATCGTCCTCGACGATACCATCTATTCGGCTCCGGTCATCAGGGAAAAGATTTCTGGAGGCAAGGCCCAGATCTCGGGGCGCTTCTCTGCGGAGGACGCCAGGGACCTGGCGATCGTGTTGCGGGCTGGGGCGCTTCCCGCGCCCGTGAACATCATCTCGAACCTGACGGTCGGCCCGTCGCTGGGCCAGGACTCCATCGACAAGGGGGTGCGGGCCGCGATTCTTGGCGGTGCCCTCGTCATTCTCTTCATGGCGGTGTACTACAAGCTGTCCGGCGTCATCGCCAACGTCGCGCTGCTGTTGAATCTGGTCTGGCTCATGGGGGCCCTGGCCAGCCTCAAGGCGACGTTGACCCTCCCCGGCATCGCGGGGATCATCCTTGGGATCGGAATGGCGGTGGATTCGAATGTCCTGATCTTGGAGCGGATCCGTGAGGAGCTCCGTTTGGGAAAAACAGTCAGGTCGGCCATTGATGCTGGATACGATAAGGCGTTCCTGACCATCATCGATTCCCATGTCACGACGCTGATCACCGCGTTCGCGCTGTTCTTGTTCGGGACCGGTCCGGTAAAGGGGTTTGCGGTGACCCTGAGCCTGGGGGTGATTTTCAATCTTGTGACCGCCCTGACCGGGACGAGGGTGGTGTACAGTTGGATGACCCAACGGTGGGACTTCAAAACGTTGAGTATCTAGCCCGGATTCTTCATGAACGGGCTTGACACCCTCACCCGAAGTTGTCTCCTCCCCTTTGTAAGGGGAGGTTGGGTGGGGTAGAGCCGCCGGCACTCTA
>CAZCMC010000222.1:0-3350 GCA_964499665.1 uncultured bacterium
TCCCAAGGCCCTCGTTCGGGCCAGGCTCCCGCCTATCTTGATGACCACGTCGATCTTCATGGATCAGCTATTAGCGTTCAGCCATCAGCTTTCAGCCCTCGGTCACAACGTAGGGGCAGGGCTTGCCCTGCCCAACTCGGGCGCAGCAAGCAGCGCCCCTACATACCCGCTGACAGCTGAGTGCTGATGGCTGGGTCTCGTCCCTCACCCAAGCGCCTTTCCTAGAAGGTAGGCGGCTGCTGCGGATGGGCTGAACGGGGGGGATTCGCCATCCGCCAGAGCGGGAGGGTCACACACCTCGAGACCCAGCCTTTGAGCGCATGAGGCGCCGAGGAAGGCGCCGATCCCGACGGCCACCACAGGAAGGCGGAATCCGCGGTCAAACCGGGAGAGGACCTGGTACATCCCTTCCGTAATCTGCTGGACCTGCTTCTCAGCGATGTAGGCGGCCATGCGTATGATCTCCTCTGGGGTCAGCCCTTTGCTGTCCTCGCAGACCACCCTCGCCAGACGCCCGAGCGCCTCGTGCGTGGTCCTGCCGCGGCCATCAGGCGTCGCGCAGACGTACTCCCCCGGGCCGATCCGACCCAGGACGAGATAGACATCGGCCGCAATGGCGAAGTGTTCAGCCGAGATCCGGCAGATCGTCCCTCTCAGAGGGATCTGGGAGACGATTGCAGCGACGGGGGTGCGGAGCGCGCCGGTATAGATCAGCTCCCCGGAGGCCAGCCGCTCGATGTCGCGCCTTCCCTTTGCAGCGAGCTTCCCGCCAACGATCGGTATCAGATCCGTCGTCGTGCTGCCGATATCCACCATCAGGCAGTCGGGCTGTCGATCGGCGAGGACGAGGGCCTCGGCGATCCAATTCGTGGCCGCGAAAGCAAGGAAATCCTCGGCCTCGCCGTCGAAGGGAACGAGCCGGCCGTCGAGATCGATCGCGTAGAGAGGCGTGTCGGGAATAGCCTCCCTCACGGCGCGGAGGATGAATGCCACCCCTTCCGCTCTGTCGCCGAAGACATCGGCCAGCTCCGCCGTCATGGTGACCGCCATCGCATCGGCCGCCCCCAGCTCCTTATGGATCTGCCGCAGGAGGGGGCCAAGTCCGGCCGTGTCTCTCCAGATCTCGAAGTAGCGACGAACGGTACGGCCGCCTGTCGCCCTCCCGTTCTCAAAGATCAGTCGAGCGGCCTTCACGTTCGCGCCGCCGATGTCCCATCCGATCACGCGGACCATCGAGCGCTCCGCCGGCCTGCCCCTTCAGTGGAGCGGGTGGTGAACCTGGCCGTCCCGACGATCTCGATCTCTCCCGGGTCGGGGAGGTTGCCTCTAGCCGCCTCGAGCATCAAGGCGGCGGGATTCCGGCGTAGGACCTTCCGGAGCCCAACATAGGACGTCGTCACGCGCGGGTTCACCTCGATCACCACCGCGTCCCGGTCCGTCAAGACCATGTCAATCCCAACATATCCCATCAAGCCGGGGATCGCCCTCACGACCTCTCTGGCGCGCCGGAATGCCAGTGGACAAAGCGAGTGGTCGAGGGGGACGCGGCCCCCATGATACCTGAGCCGCGTCCGCCCCCCGAGCTCCTGGAGGTTCAAGGTCAGGGGCAGACACCTCATCCCGTCAGTGAGGAGCGAGACGCTGGTGTGGACGCCTTCGACATACGACTGGAGCAATTGCGTGTCCTGGCCTGTCTCCCGCTTGGCTGTTGCGAACGCCCGCTGTAACTCTCCGTCCCCCCTTGCAATGAACACGCTTTGGCATCCAACGCCGTCACGCGGTTTGACCACGACGGGGTACCCGAGCCGGCGGGCGAGCGGAACAAGCTCGTCGGAATGTCGAACCTCGTGTGTCACGGGGGTAGGGATGCCGCTCGCCTGCAGGAGCTGGTAGGCTACGGCCTTGTCCCCGGTGGACTTGACGCCGAGGCTGCTCGATCCCAGCACGAACCTGCCCCTCGCCTCAACGATGGCCGTCAGCTCTTCCAGGAGACCGCCGGTCTCCGGGGCGACCAGGAGGGTGGCATCCGCCTCTTCGACCATGTCAGTGTAGATCTGACGATAGCTTCCCCGAAGATCCACGACTCGAAGTCTGGGATGGAGGGGAACCCGGTCCACTCGCCTCCGATCGATGAGCAACAGGAGCTGATGTTCTTCCAGACACAGGAGGTCGGTCACGAGCGCCTCGAGCATCATCTGCCCTTCCCTCAGCAGCGTAGGCGTAATCCTGCTGGAGCCCAATCCACCGCCCGTGATAGATTCGTGTACAAAGATCTTCATTGTGGAGGGGCAGGCATCAGCGCCATGGACGTCATTCCCGTCATCGATATCTGTCGCGGAGTCGCGGTCCACGCCTACCGCGGAGAGCGGGCACTGTACCAGCCGATCAGGAGTGTCCTCCTCCAAGGCGCCGATCCTCTCGCCCTCGCGGGTGCGTACCGCAGGATCCTAGGGAGCACGACTGCCTACGTCGCCGATCTGGACGCGATCATGGGATCGGGCAATAATCTGGCCATCATAGGCGACATGGCCGCCGCAGAGCCCCAGCTTGACCTTCTGGTCGACGCGGGGATTCGAAGCGCTGACGAGGCTCGACGCCTGCTGGGGTCGGGCGCAAAGAAGGTCATCATCGCCTCAGAGTCGATGGCGAGCCTCGACGCCGCGGCAGGACTCCTCGCCGAACTGGAGACTCGAAGCACGCTCTTCAGTATCGACCTGCGGGACCGAACCGTTAGATGGCAAGAGGGATCGAGCGAGACGACGGACCCCTGCGAGGTGGCGGCCCTCCTCTCGACACTCGGATTTCGTGAAGCGATCCTTCTGGAGATGGAGAGCATCGGAACGGGCAGCGGGGCCGATGCGGCGTTCCTCGGCCGGATCACCCAGGCGGCGCCAGACATGACATTCATCGTCGGTGGGGGGATCAAGACCGCCGCGGACCTCTTACAACTTAAGCGCGCCGGCGCCTCCGGCGTGTTGCTGGCCACAGCGCTCCATGACGGGACCATTACACGAGAGGACCTCGCCCGCCTAGAGCTGAGCCGCTAGTGCCGGTCCGATAAACTTCGCCTAGCCGCGTTGCCGGCCCCCAGGGCACTCCCTGTCCGAGATCCCGGGACGGGCTCCCGGACCGGGACGGCGTACCTGAGTACGTACGCCGGGTACCCGCGCAGTGGGTGCGGCGCCGGAGGCCGCGCCTTGCCATGCTCGTTTCCTGAACCGGCAGGGTGCCAACCAACTTAGCCTGCATTATTCACGAACATCTCACCGCAGGTCCGCGACGAGCGGTTTGCAAGGGGATCGTACGGTATGTGCCCTCCTTCCCCGTCACTCACCGTGCCGCAGCCCTCC
>CAZCMC010000223.1:0-3324 GCA_964499665.1 uncultured bacterium
GAACAGGCGGACGATCCACGGCACGCCCACGAGAGCGACGGCGACCGAAATCGCTAACAATAGTCGTCGGTTGCCACGACGTTGTCAAGCCAACTTGTAAAACAGGTGGGGGTCCTGCGGCAAGCCGGGTGACCACACATCAGGAGGGCGCGAGGTGAGAAAAGGGCAGGGACGGGGGGGCCGGGGAACTCAGTCTTCGATCCGGAACTCCTTGATGATCCGATACTTTTGCATCTTGTAGGCAAGCTGCCGCGCCGTGATGCCCAGGCGGGCGGCGGCCTTCACCTGTACGCCGACGGTTTCCTTCAGGGCCCGTATGATCAGCTCCCGTTCGAGCTCGCGCAACCCCTTCCAGCCGTCCAGCGCTTCCAGGTTGCGCGCCTGCTCGTGGCGGAGCCTGACGGCGTGACCGATCAGCGATGCCACCACTGTCAGCACCCTCAGATCCTCTTCCACCGATGCCCGTGCATCTCGAGACGGGCGCTCAACGCTGAGCACCCCCAGAACCTCCCCGGCGATCTTGATGGGCAGGCAGATAAAGGCAATTCCGTGCAGATCGCGAGCCTCGCGGGCACGGGTCTTATTCAGGAAATGGGGCTCCTTGCTGATATCGGGAACCACCATAGGGCTGCCAAGCTTCATCACCTTTCCGGTGATCCCTTCTCCGATCCGATAGCGGCCGCGGTGCCGCTCCTCGTCGGTCAGGCCGAATGCCGCCTCGATGCCGAGTTCCCCGCGTTTCCGGTCATAGAGGCAGATGGTGCCCTTGGTCATCCCCATAAAGGAGTTGAGGATTCTGAGGATGGCTGCAAGCCCCTGCGGCAGATCGATTGGGTCCCCCAAAATCTTGGTGACTTCGTAGAGGGCGCTGAACCCGACGGTCTTCTGGTCAAGTCGGACCTTTTCGCTCCGCATCGCCATGGTTGCCATTTCACTCACACCCCCTCACCTGTTTCCTCTCCCCCTTAAAAAGGGGGAGAGGAGTTTCCTTTTGGGTCCCCTCGCCCCCATCTGGGGGAGAGGGTCAGGGTGAGGGGGACACTGTTAAACCTAGAGGGCGTAGGCGTTTTCGTCGTGCTGGCTCAGATCGATTCCGACCTGCTCTTCATCCTGGCTGACCCTGAGGCCCATTATCGCATCGACAATCTTCAACAGGATAAACGTCCCCACGAAAGCGAAGACCCAAGTGGCAAGGACGGCAACCGCTTGTATGCCCAACTGGCCAGGATTGCCAAAGAACAAGCCATCGGCACCGGCAGGGTTCACGGCCTTGGATGCAAAGAGGCCGGTTGCCAGCGCGCCCCACGTCCCGCCGATGCCATGGACGCCGACGACGTCGAGCGAGTCGTCGTAGCCGAGGCGGGCTTTCAGAATACAGGCGGAGTAGCAAAATACGCCCGCGCCGACCCCGATGATGATGGCCGGCATCGGGCCGACGAACCCTGAAGCCGGCGTGATGGCCACAAGTCCCGCAACCGCGCCGCTCGCGGCGCCGAGGACAGTCGGCTTGCCCCTGGAGCTCCACTCTGCGAACATCCAGGCCAGGGTGGCGGCCGCCGTCGCGAGGTGGGTGACCACGAAGGCGCTGGTCGCAAGTGCGTTCGCGGCAATGGCGCTCCCCGCGTTGAAGCCGAACCAGCCGAACCAGAGCAGTGAGGCGCCCGTGACGGTCATCGTCAGGTTGTGCGGCGCCATCGGCTGTTGGGGGTAGCCTTGGCGCCGGCCGATGATCAGGGCGGCGGCCAGGGCTGAGACGCCGGAGCTGATGTGCACCACGGTGCCTCCGGCAAAATCGAGCGCTCCCATATTTCGCATCCAGCCGCCGACTGCCCAGACCCAGTGCGCCAGCGGGTCATAGATGAAGGTCGCCCAGAGGAGCGTGAAGACCAAGAACGAGCTGAACTTCATTCGTTCGGCGAAGGCGCCGGTGATGAGCGCCGGGGTGATCACGGCGAACATCATCTGATAGACCATAAAGGCCTGGTGGGGAACGGTGGCCCCGTAATCGGGGTTGGGGTCAAGCCCCACGCCTCTGAGGCCGACCCAAGCCAGGCTGCCGATGATCCCCCCCCTGTCCGGTCCGAATGCGAGGCTGTAGCCCCACAAGGCCCATTGTATGGTGATGAGGGCCAGGATGATGAAGCTGTGCATGATCGTACCGAGGGCGTTCTTTCGGCGGACGAGCCCACCGTAAAAGAGGGCGAGCCCGGGCGCCGTCATCAGCAGGACCAAGGCCGATGAGGTTAGCATCCAAGCGGTATCTCCGGAATCGATCTTCGGCGGCGCGGGAGCGGCTGGTGCGGCTGCCGGCGCTTCGGAGGGAGCGGCCGGAGGCGGGGCCTGCTGCGCGAGAACCATCGCTGGCGCGATCAGGAGTGTACCGACCACTATAAGCAGGATCGAGGCCTTCACCTTCTGTCGTGTTCGCACTGGTGTTCCTCCTCTCTGTGTTAGAAGACGAGAGCAAGCGTCGCATCAGAAGGTCGCTACATTTCTGTAGAAAACGCCTGGCTCTGATGCATGAGCAGGTTATGTGCCAGTCTTCGAGGACGCCTTGTGTTCCCCGGAGAGCTTGTAAACTCCCATGAATTCAGGGCTGCCACCTTGCCCCTGAGACGTACGGCGGCCTTGTCTTCCCCCATCCTGTCCACTGGACTGACTGTGAAATGGGCAGGGTGGTGTCCTGTTGCTTACAACTTGGGCGAAATAGTCTGAGCATTGAACAGACTTTTTGCTTGACAAGGAATTGATCCTTATTGATAATAATTCTTGTTAAGGTTATCCAGCAGACGACCAGGAGACGAAAGAGGTGGGAGTGGAACGGTGAAGCTCTCCGTCAGGACGATCACAGAACGGTTCAGAGAATCGGGTCGGAAGGTCACCCCTCAACGAGTTGCGGTCTTCGAGACCCTCTGTGAGCGCGGCGGCCACCCCACGGTCGATCAGATCTACCAGGAGGTCCGCCAGCGGTTTCCGATGATCTCTCTGAACACCGTCTACCAGACTATGGAGGCGCTGGTGCGCCTGAAGGTCGTGTCACCAGTCGGCCATAGCCTCGAAGCCGCGCGTTACGAGACCGACCCTGCCCCTCATCATCATACTGTCTGCATCGCCTGCAAACGCATCACTGATGTCTTCGACGCCGCGCTCGGTCGGGTGAAGCTCCCGCGGGCGGTGAAGGATCGATTCCAGGTGTTGGGTCATCGAGTGGAGTTTTACGGCTACTGCGCTGACTGTCGATCGCCGGGGGCGACGAATCGCTAAGGGCTCAGCGAAACTGGCCTGGCTGCCGAAGAGCGAGCCAAACGGAGCTGGAGACGAACT
>CAZCMC010000224.1:0-3274 GCA_964499665.1 uncultured bacterium
TTTGGCCGAAAGGATGAGGTCAGGAAGCTCATCGAGGAGGCATTGCAGGTCAAACTGGTCGCCCGGGACGGCCTCGTGAGCATCCAGGGTCAGGCGGAAGATGTCGCCGTAGGAGAGCAGGTCGTCTCCGAGCTCCTCGCGGCACTCACCCGCGGCGAGAGCGTGACGCCCCACGACGTGAAGCTCGCCCTGCGGCTGTTCATCAATAAGGATGAAGAGGAGTTCAAGCGGATCCAGGGCGATCTGATCGAGGTCTCGTCGAAGAAGCGGCCGGTTCGGCCGAAGGGCCCGGGCCAGCGCCGGTACATCGAAGCGATCCGCCATCATGACATTGTCTTCGGCATCGGCCCGGCGGGCACCGGGAAGACATATCTGGCTATGGCTATGGCGGTTTCGGCCCTCCTGAAGCGAGAGGTGAATCGGATCATCCTGACCCGGCCCGCCGTGGAAGCGGGCGAGAAGCTGGGCTTCCTGCCGGGCACCCTCTATGAGAAGATCAACCCCTACCTTCGACCGCTGTACGATGCCCTGTACGATATGATCGAGACGGAGCGAGTCACTCGGCTCATCGAGATGAGTACCATCGAGGTCGCGCCGCTCGCCTTCATGCGAGGTCGGACGTTGAACGATTCGTTCATCGTGCTGGATGAGGCCCAGAACACGACCTCGGAACAGATGAAGATGTTCCTGACCCGCCTCGGGTTCGGCTCCAAGACCGTCATCACAGGGGACATCACCCAGGTGGATCTGCCCACCGGAAGGCAATCCGGGTTGATCGAGGTCCAGGGCATCTTGAAGCGGATTGATGGGATCAAGTTCGTCTATCTCAGCGAGGAGGACGTTGTGCGACACGAGTTGGTGCAGCAGATCGTGAGGGCGTACGAGTCGTACCAGCCGCCGCCCTCCGGCGCCGATCGGCGATAGGGGAGTCAACGGTGGCTCCCAATAGGGCCATGAACGCGGGCCACATCACCGCGGAGCCGTCGGCCAAGAGCCGACTGGCCGCGTTTTCCCGGTCATTCTACTCGTGGCTCCATCGGGTGACCTGGGGGCTCGAGCAACAGCCCGGCGCACTCCATGCACTCTCCGGCGCCGCCGTCCTTGGCATCATCCTTCTCCTGGCCTCATCCCCGTCGCTCCCAGCGGGGGCCCTTCCGCTGCTCGGGATCTGTCTGTTGGTCGGCTTCCTGCTGGGCAGCCTCTATCTGTACATCTTGACGCTTCAGCCTGTGGCGGTGCGGCAGCCAAAGAGCCTGTTTCTGCTGGCGTCGGTGATCCTGGTGTCGGTGGCCGTCACGCGGTATTTCCTCTTCTTGAGTCATTCCGTCCATCAGGCGCTTCCCAATGTTCCTGTGAGCGCGCTCGAGTACTCGGTCCCTGTCGCGCTGGGAGGCCTGCTCCTGGCGGTCCTCTTCAACAGTCGCCTCGCCTTCGCGGGCGCCCTCGCCATCAGCATCTTGACCTCCCTCCTGGCGTCCGCCGAGCTCCGCTTTTTCTTGCATAGTTTCGTGGGCAGTCTCACGGCGATCTTTGCCCTCGTTGGCCAGAAGAGTCGGGCAACCCTGCTCAAGGCGGGGGCGCTCGTCGGGCTGGCGAACCTCTACTCCATCGTGGCATGGTCTTTCCTCTCCGGGGCCACAGGGTCGCTCGGCTTCGACCTGCTGTGTGGCCTGATCAACGGGCTGTTCGTCGCGATTCTCGCACTCGGTCTGCTGCCGCTCTTCGAGTACCTGTTCCAAGTGGCCACCGATTTCCGGTTGATCGAGCTGTGCAATATGAATCATCCCCTCCTCAAGCAGATGATCCTCAAGGCCCCCGGCACCTATCACCACAGCATGGTGGTCGGCACTTTGGCTGAGGCGGCCGGCGAGGCGATCGGGGCCAATACGCTGTTGTGCCGCGTTGGCGCCTACTACCACGACATCGGAAAGATGACGAAGCCGTCCTACTTCGTCGAGAACCAGACCGACTCCAAGGACCTGCACGGCAAGCTGAGGCCGAGTCTCAGCAGCCTGGTCATCGTTTCCCACGTGAAGGCCGGTGTCGAGCTGGGCAGGGCTTACGGCCTGCCGACGGCGGTGGTGGAGATGATCCCCCAGCACCATGGCACCCGGCTGGTCACCTTCTTCTACGATAAGGCCAAGAAATCACAAGATCCGGATATGGGCGAAGTTCAAGAAGAGGAGTTCCGGTATCCCGGCCCCAAGCCCCAGACGAAAGAGGCGGCCATCCTGATGCTGGCCGACGCCGTCGAGGCCGCATCGCGCACCTTGACGGAGCGGACACAAGGGCGGTTCCAGGGGCTGGTCGGCAATATCGTCAACACCATCTTCACCGATGGCCAGTTGAACGAATGCGAGTTGACCCTACGGGAGCTTCACTTAATCGAGGAGAGCTTTGTCCGGGTCCTCTTGGGCATCTACCACCACCGCGTGGATTATCCGGGATTCGACTTTGAAGAGTGCACCCCGAGGCGGGAGGGAAATGGCGCTCTGGGTCACAAACCGGCAAAGGAAGATCAGGCTCGACACCAGGTTCCTAAAAAGGGTCGGGGAGACCACCCTCGCTAAGATGGGGGTTGAGGGGGCGGAGTGCGGGCTACTGCTGGTGGGCGACCGTACGATGGCCCGGCTCAACGAGCGGTACAGAGGGATCGCCGGCAGTACTGATGTCCTCTCATTTCCGATGCGCGAGGGGCCGTTTCAATCGCTCTCATCAGCTCTGTTGGGGGATGTGGTCATATCGGCCGAAACGGCCGATCGACAGGCAAGGAGGGTTGGCCGCTCCCTCCGGGCGGAGTTGGCCGCTCTCCTGATCCATGGCATCCTCCATCTCCTCGGTTACGACCATCAGACTCCATCAGAGACGAGAAAGATGAAAAGACTCGAGGGAAAGCTCGGTTTCCCGTTCATTGCCACCAGGCCGTCATGAGATTGAGTGGCGCCTTAGACCTGTTTCACTGCTGCAGAAAGTACTCCTTCTACGTTCGCGCCTCCCGGCGGGGATGACGGTCGGCCTCTCGCTTGGATCGTTCCAGGCGTGGCGCATCGTTCTCCTCGTTCTGCTCCTCCTGGCAATCCCAAGTTCACCGGAAGCGGGCGATCCTTTTGGGCTTCAGGGACGAGTGCCGAGGACTGCCCAGCAGGGAGGAGTGTTTGCCTTGACCCTGCGGCCCGCGGCGTGGATCGAGGACCTGCGAGGGAGCCTTGACAATCAACCGCTCATCCTTTCTCCCATCGGGGACGGTCGGGTACAGGCGTTAGTCGGGATCGAC
>CAZCMC010000225.1:0-3273 GCA_964499665.1 uncultured bacterium
CACTAGACGCGCCTTCTTGCGCCTGATAGACTGAGATCATGAACGGCCATTGGGTGCCATTGTAGAATACACCTATGGGCAGCGAATGAATGGAGGGCATGGCTTGGCGACACCTCCACCGCTGATCATCGTTGTCGGGCCGACCGCGGTCGGGAAGTCACGTCTGGCCCTTGCGCTGGCGGAGAGGGTAGGTGGTGAGATCGTCGCCGCGGACTCGATGCAGGTATACCGGGGCCTTGATATCGGAACAGCGAAGCCGGGCGCCGACGAGCAGCGACGGGTTCCTCATCACCTTCTCGACCTAGTGGATCCAGATCAGCGGTTCACCGCTGCCGATTACGCGCGACTGGCGCGAACTGCCGTTGCTGATATCCGCAGACGCGGGCATGTTCCAATCATGGTGGGCGGGACCGGCCTCTACGTCCGAGCGTTCTTATGTGGTTTGTTCGAGGCGCCCGGGGAGGAGATGCCGCTTCGGGATGAATTCCGTCGTGAAGCAGCAAAGGGGGGTGTCGCGGCTCTTCACCGGCGGCTCCATGCTCTCGATCCTCAGGCTGCCGCTGCCATCCATCCGAACGATCTGTTCCGCATCATACGGGCACTTGAAGTGGTGACTCTTACTGGTCGTCCCCCTTCTGCACTCAAGGCGGAGGCCCGCCGGAATCACGAACCGGTCCCCGAACCTGTGCTCCGGTTCGGTCTCGGGCGTGATCGTCACGAGCTGTATCAGAGAATCGAGCGGAGAGTAGAAGAGATGATGGCCCGCGGATTCTTGGATGAGGTTCGCAAGTTGCTCGATCACGGCTATTCTCCGGCTCTCAAGCCATTGCGGGCTATTGGTTATCGCCACATGATCGAGCATCTGAAAGGGCGAATGATCTTGGACGATGCCGTTGGCTGTTTCAAACGCGACACCAGGCGGTACGCCAAGCGACAACTCACCTGGTTCCGCCACGAGACGGGCCTTCAATGGCATTGCGTGGAAGGGTCTGCCTTCATCGAACAGGCGCTGGGCGCCTTCATCGAGCGAATCGAGGGGGCATGGGCGAACGTGGTGTAAGGCGGCGAATGCGGGTCAGCCCGGCCGGCCCACTGAAGGGAACGGTGACGCTTCCGGGCGATAAATCCATCACTCACCGCGCGATTATCCTCGGGTCGCTAGCCGACGGTGTGACCGAGATCACCGGGGCATTACAGAGCGAGGATTGCCGGAGCACCGCAAGGGCTTTCGTCGCTATGGGCGCCGAGGTTGAAAGGATCGAGGACGACCGGCTGCGGATCCAGGGATGCGGGCTCTATGGGTTGAAGGAGCCGGAAGAGGTCCTCGATGCCGGCAACTCCGGGACGACGATCCGATTGCTCACCGGGGTGCTGGCCGGGCAGCGATTTTTCTCTGTCCTGACCGGTGACCGTTACTTGCGCAAGCGGCCCATGGCCCGGATCACCGCACCCCTCAAATCTATGGGGGCCGCGATCATGGGTCGTGATGGCGGCAACCTTCCGCCCCTCGCCATCCGTGGGACGCGCCTCAAGGGGATCGACTATGCGAGTCCGATTGCCAGCGCCCAAGTCAAATCGGCACTCCTTTTGGCCGGCCTGTTTGCCGAGGGGGAGACAACGGTCACGGAACCATCGCTCTCGCGGGATCATACCGAGCGGATGTTCGAGGGAATCGGCGTGCCGATTCAACGAAACGGCTTGACGGTCCGAGTGCGGGGCGCCGGGGCGATCTCGGCCTTCAACCTGACTGTTCCAGGTGACTTCTCAGCGGCTGCGTTCTTTCTAGTAGCCGCTCTGGTCATCCCAGGCTCTGAGCTGACGCTGCGGGGGGTGGGTATCAACCCGACCCGCACGGGTCTGCTCGACGCCTTGGGGTTGATGGGTGCGACGATAGAGGTAAGCCCACCGCGTATCGTTTCCGGTGAGCCGGTCGCCGACCTATTTGTCAGGAGCCAGGAGCTGCGAGGGGCTGAGGTCCGCGGTGACCTGATACCCCGAATGCTCGACGAGGTACCAGCGTTCGCCGTGGCTGCGGCCCTCGCGAAAGGCCCCACCATCATTCGGGATGCGGCAGAGCTTCGGGTCAAGGAGGTAGACCGGCTCGCCGCGCTTGCGAAAGAGCTTCGTCGTTTCGGCGTAGATGTGGAGGAGCGATCGGATGGACTGTTGCTCCGTGGACGCGCGTCCCTTTCCGGATGCGAGTGTGAGAGTTGGGGCGACCATAGAATGGCCATGGCCTTGGCTGTGGCAGGCTTGGCAGCAACGGGTAGTACAACCATCTCCGATCCACTATGCGTCTCCAGCTCGTTCCCAGATTTTTGGGCACGGCTAGACTCGATCCTGCCAGGGGCCGCCGTTTCCTTGGAGGGGTGATGCCCTCCCGGCCGCCCGAGGGACTATGAAAAGGGAAGGGAAGCAGGGTCGGCTCGTCATCGCCGTCGATGGCCCGGTAGGGGCCGGAAAAAGCACTGCCGCACGCCTGTTGGCCGAGCGGCTCGGGTGTCGCTACATCGATAGCGGCGCGATGTATCGCGCCCTGGCCTGGAAGGCCCTTCAGATGGATCTCGATCTTGAGGATGAGCGACGCCTGATGCGCCTTCTTGGCGATACCTCCATCACGTTAGAGGGCTCGGGTGACGGGCTAATCGTGCTCGTGGATGGGCAAGAGGTCAGCCGAGAGATCAGGACGCCGGAGGTGGAGCAGGCCTCTTCGAAGATCTCGACGCTGGCCAGCATCCGTCGTGTGATGGTAGCCCGCCAGCGGGAAATGGCGTCGCAGGGTGGGGTGGTGATGGATGGCCGGGACATTGGCACCGTCGTCTTCCCAGACGCCGATGTAAAGTTCTACCTCGAGGCTCGTTTAGAAGAGCGCGCCAAACGCCGGTACCTGGAGGCACGGAGGGCAGGTGTCGCAGGGGACTTAGAGAAATTCACCGAGGAAGTCAAGGTACGGGACGCCAGAGACATGGGGCGAAACGCTTCTCCGTTGCGGAAGGCGGAAGACGCCGTGACCATCGATACCACCGGTCTCAATGCGTTTCAGGTCGTTGCTGCGATGGAGAACGAAACCAATCGCAGGGTCGGTCCAGTCGAGGGGTCCGCGTGACGGCCACATATTTTTTCCTTGCATTTGTGAGAAGCAGGCGTGTATTATGAAGTCCGCGTTTTTACTGGGTTTCTCCGTCGAAAAGGCGATGCAGGTGGCTATCTATCGGGGAAGTCGCCTCTTCTGCCTCGTCATCGCCAAGGTCATCTTTCGCCTCCGTGTCAATG
>CAZCMC010000226.1:0-3249 GCA_964499665.1 uncultured bacterium
TGCCGTTCCAACTATTCGCGCCGAAACAGTGGAGCGTCGGTGAAAGCGACGTATGTGCTGCGTCACTCTCTGCCATTAGCCGAAACAGGTTGGAAACGGCACTAGTGCCTCCAATCAACTTCGCCTAGCGGCGTTGCTGGCCCCCAGGACGCTCCCTGCGGCGTACCAGACTGTACGCCTCGGTCGGCCCTGGGGTCCGCGCCTTGCTATGCTCGTTTCTTGGTCCGGCACAGTGTGCTACCAAGTTAGGGCGAAATAGTTGGAAGAGCACTGGCCGACCGCTGAACTGGATGACCAAGGATCGTCGCGATGGCGCACCTGACCCTGGGAATTGAAACCTCGTGCGACGAGACGGCTGCCGCAGTCCTGAAGGATGGGCGGCAGATCCGTTCCTCTGTCATCGCCTCGCAGGAGGCCCTCCACGCCCCCTTCGGCGGGATCGTCCCGGAGCTGGCCTCACGCCGCCACGTAGAGGCTGTCTGGCCTGTGGTCCGGGAGGCGCTCACCAGGGCGGGGACGACCCTCGGCGACCTCGACGGGATCGCGGTCACTGCGGGCCCGGGACTGGTCGGCTCGCTCTTGGTCGGCCTCTCCTTCGGCAAGGCGCTCGCCTTCGCGATCGACCTTTCACTGGTCGGCGTGAACCACCTGGAAGGCCACCTCTATGCCGCCCTGTTGGAGCACGAGGATCTGATCTTCCCCTTCACGGGGCTTATTGCCTCCGGAGGTCATACCCACCTCTACCTGGCGGAGGCGCAAGGGCAGTATCGCCTGCTGGGTCGCACCAGGGACGACGCCGCGGGCGAAGCCTTTGACAAGGTGGCGAAGTTCCTCGGCCTCGGCTATCCGGGCGGGCCACTGATTGAGGATCGGGCGCGCAAGGGAGACCCTGATACGATCCGTTTCCCGAGGCCATTGCCACAGGGGGGGGCGTATGATTTCAGCTTTAGCGGGCTGAAAACCGCTGTCGTCAATTACGTGCGAGGTGCGAGGTGCGAGGTGCGAGGTGCGGTAGGGGCAGCGCCTGCCCTGCCCAAGGCGGGCGCAGCAAGCAGCGCCCCTACGCCCACAGCCTCTACCCTAGACCCTGCTCTTATCGCGGACATTTGCGCCGGATTTCAGGAGGCCGTGGTGGATGCGCTCGTTCGGGTCACCTTGGCGGCAGCGAAGGCCTCTGCCTCGAGCCGCATCGTTGTCGCGGGAGGCGTGGCCTGCAATGGGAGGCTTCGGTCGAAGCTCACGCAACGGGCAGCGGATGAGCGCATAGAGGTCTACTATCCCACCCCATCACTATGTACCGACAACGCCGCCATGATCGCGGCTGCGGGTTACCCTCGCCTGCTGCGGGGCGAGCGTGCCCCACTCTCATTGAACGCGGATGCCGATCTGGCTCTTGGCCTGATGTAAAAGGACTCTTCATGGCAAAGCTGCCGATCTTGATGTTTCCATCGCCAATCATCCGGAAGAAGTCACTGCCTATCACCTCGATAAACGGCGAGCTCCAGCGCTTCATTGACGACATGGTGGAGACGATGTACGCTGCGCCCGGCGTGGGGTTGGCCGCCCCTCAGGTCGGGGCGCTCAAGCAAATCATCGTACTTGACCCCCACGACGACCGCAAACCGACCCGGCCCCTGACGCTTATCAACCCCGAGCTCGTTGCCGCCGAGGGGCAATACGTGGATGAGGAAGGCTGTCTGTGCATCCCCGACCTCAAGGCAGAGGTGCCGCGGTTCAAGCGGGTCGTAGTGAAGGCGTATGATCGGAACGAGAAGGAGATCGTTGTGGAAGGGTCTGGGCTGCTGGCCCGGATCCTCCAGCATGAGATCGACCACTTGAACGGCGTCCTCTTCATCGACCGCCTGAGCACGGCCAAGCGAGAGGTGGTCAAGCGACGCCTGAAGAAGGCCGCCAAAGAGCAGGGTTCAGGGTAAAAGGTCTAGGGTGTAGGGTGAAGGCGTAGGGGCGCTGCTTGCTGCTCTCGCCTTGGGCGGGGCAAGCCCTGTCCCTACCGCACCTCGCATCCCGCACCCTCCCCATTACATCTTCATTTCAACGCTCGCCTTGGCCTTGAGGCCCTGGATCCACTCCTTGAATTTGGCCTCGGCTTTCTGATTAAAGAGGACATTGCGAACCTCTTCCTTGACCTGATCGAATGGGAGGATCTGGCCCGCCACCCGCTCCTCCACCTGGATCAGGTGCAAGCCAGCCGGTGTTGTGATGATCCCGCTGACCTGCCCTATCGGTAGGGTGAGCGCGATCCGCTCGATGTCTGGCGCAAGTTCCCCGTGCTTCATCGTCCAGCTCTCGCCGCTTGATGACGCAAGCCGGTCTTCGGAATACTGTTTGGCCACCGTGGAGAACCTGGCCCCAAGTTTGATGAGCGCCTGCGCCTCTTCCATTTGGCCCTTGGCTCGCAGAATCTCCTCCCGCGTGGGCTGCTGTGAAACAGTCACCAGAAGATGGCGGATCCTGAACTTCGGTATCTCCCTGAACTGCTCCTGATGCTGATCGTAGTACCGCCTCATCTCCTCGTCGAGGACGGCGATCTTCGAGCGCACCTGCCTGGCCACCAGCTTTGTCAGCGTCACCTGCTCGGCAATCCCCTTTCGAAACTGCTCCTCGTTGAGCAGTTCGCCGGCCATGGCGGCCCGCAGCTCCTCATCGCTCGTGAGCCCACTGCGCCTCTTCAACTCTTCAATGGCCGACCGGACCTCCGAAGAGGTCGCCTCGATCTTCTCCCTCTTCGCCTCCTGTAGCTGCAGCCTCCTGAGAATCAGGTCATCCAGGATCTGACGCTCGGTGCTCCGAAGTCGCCGCTCTCGCTCCTCTCCTAGCGTCTCCTGCACAATCCTTCGGATGGTCTGGAGCCCTTCCTCCTGTACCTCTGTCAGCGTGATCACGTCGTCGTTGACAACGGCGACGACGCGATCGACGATCACCCCCTCTGAGGGGGAACCTGTTAAGGCCCCGCAGAGAATGGCCAACCCCGCCACGGCGCTTCGCACCCTGAAGATGTTCCACGTTCCACGTTCCACGTTCCACGTGAAGGAACTGAGGACCCTGAACCTGGAACTCGGAACCTGGAACCTGGCACTCGGCACCTTCATCGGCACTCCAGAAGCTGCGCAAGAAGGCCCTGGACGAGGGCGATCCTGTCACCACCGTTCACCAGGTACTCCAGGGTGCCCGGCGGGACGTAGCGCAGACGGCCAGCCTCTGCGCTGAACAGGGCCGCCACCTTTGCCG
>CAZCMC010000227.1:0-3233 GCA_964499665.1 uncultured bacterium
TTGTCGATCTTGCCCCACGCCGTTAACGCGATCTTCCGATCCAAGCCGGGATACGGCGCCAGGACGACCCGATCATAGCGCCCGGCAACCGCCTTCAGTTGATCGACCAGTTCCGGGCAATCCCTGCACGCATAGTTGATAACGACGCCGCCGTCCTCGAGGTTATGAAGCTGCATCTCTTTTACGATCGGCTCGTTATGAACCCCCCACAGGGCCAGGGCATCCGTATGCGGTCCCGAAGTGGGTGGATCGCTGTTGTAGGGTGGATGAGAGCTACCGAGCGGAATGTGAGGGCTTGGGAGGGTCGCGACTGTGTTCCAGGTGATCTTCTCGGTGAGCTTCCCGTAGGCCCAGTAGGCAGAAACCAGCAGCACCCCCGAGACGGCGGCATAGAGGGCGACTCGCCCCACCAGTGTCCACTGCTCAGCCCGTCTTTGCTGCAGCACCCGCTGTTGCTTTGCCTCCTGCTTTCGCTGTTTCTTGATCTCCTGTTTCGCTATCGGTTTCTTCGCCATCGACTCCCCTTGGAAGCAAGGAAACAGACACGTCCTTTTATCCTTTGGGGCCCCGTGCCCCGTGAAAGCGAACATACAGCGTCTCCCCCGCCATTTCAACGATGAAATGCGGGGAACCACAGGCCAGCCCGCCTCGCGGAAGCGGTTCCCCTCGCCTCACTGCGACGGCCTCCACCCCGCCCCCTTGGCCAACAGCAGGATCTTCGCCGACGCCTCAAGGGTCGTGGTGATCCCAAAAGCCTCCTCGAGGCTGCCTCCGGCGGCGAAGCTCCCATGCCCCCTGACCAGGACGGCGCGGTGAGCCTGAAGGAGCGACGACGCGTGGTCAGCAGCTTCTTGTGAGGCCACGACATTGGACGCGACAATCACCGGAACCTTCCCAAGGATATAGCCTCCCTCTGAATCTGCCGGCACGATCGTGTCGTCAATCAGCGACAGTGCGACCGCCGAGGGCGGGTGGGCATGGAGGATCGCCTTCGCGGAGGTGGCTCGATAGATCGCCAGGTGAACCGGGAGCTCCATCGACGCCATCGGGTGAGCGGATTCCCCGGCCGACAAGGGGGTCTCAACAATATCGTCCGGCCCAAGCCGGCCCAGCATCGAGCCGGTCCTCGTGATCCATATCCACTCCCCGCAACGGAGGCTGATATTGCCTGCGTGCGAGGTGATTAATCCCAGATGGTAGAGATCCCGTCCCACCCACTGAAAGGATTCCAAGATCTTCAATCGGTCCATCGGTTCATCCCTCCGCCTCGGCGAGGCGGGCGATAATCGGCGGGATCAGCGTCGAGGCCAAGTCGGTCCTGGAGCCGCCTCCAAGAACGACCAGGAGGCGCCCTCCACACATCTCCCGGGCCAGCTCAAGAGTCAAGCTGACCAGCCCATCATAGCATGCGGCTGTCAGCCCAAGGTCGCCGTAGTCGCCCCTATGCCCATCGAATCCGAAATACCAGATGAGCAGGTCCGGTCGAAAGGATCGGACCCTCGGGGCGAATGCCCCCCTGGCTGCCTCGACGTACACCCCGTCACTCCTGGACCCGGCATCGAAACAACGGCGGTAGACCGCCACGTCCACCTTGGTCCCGTCGGCCGAGACATGATCAGTCCCACACAGACACACGTGCAGGACCGTCGGATCGTCCTGATACACATCTCGGGTGCCATCACCGTGGTGCGCATCAGTGTCCAGGATGGCAACGCGGCGCAAGCCATGATCCTCCCTGAGCCGCTCGATGGCGATGGCGACGTCATTGAAGCAGCAATAGCCGCCAAAAAAGTCCCGGCCGGCGTGGTGGCCTCCGGCCCCGATGAAGGCAAAGGCATTGACCAGCTCCCCGAGCCAAATATGTTCCGCCGCCGCGACCACCCCTCCGACCGAGTGGCGAGCGGTCGATCAGAGGGGGTCTTTCGCCACTTCCGCGATCAGGTCCGGCGTGTGGACCTTGAGAATCAGCTCGTCGGAAACCGGCTGGGACTCGAACAGAACCACCTGTGGAAGGGCGAGTAAGTGTTCCAGGGCGCCTGGAAAATCTGCCAGGCGTCTGCCCACCGTCAGATAGCTCCGCTGGGAGAAACTCGGGTGGTAGAAGATCCCGGTCCGTGGGGTCGCCATCGCTCGAACTCAGGCGGGGGACGGCGTGACCGCCGCCTTGGCTTGGACCCCGATCCCCGCCCCTTCGATGATCAGCCGGCCAGGATCGCCCATCCGGCCCTCAACCGACGTCGGGAGCGGGAGGAATTGCCGGACCGTCCAGAGGTTCGTGAGGAGATGCTGACTGACCTGCGCCGTGGTGAGGACCGAGCGTCCTGGCGCCAGGGCCATGAGGAGCACGAGCTGATCAGCCAGATGGGAATCGGTCGCGGCCCTGCCGGCAAGGAAAGTCAACAATGCATCCGCCGCATCATCGGCCACACGCTCCGCGGGCTTCCCCCGCTCCCCGAGTGTCCCGAAGCCGGCTCGAGATCGCTCGAACTCAGCCCAGACGAACAAGGTATCGCCCTGGGAGACTGCCTCGAGCTCGGTGATCTCCGTCTCGACCTCGTAACCGGCGTTGCCAAGGCGCCGGCTCAGCCGATCGGCCTGTCGCTCGGCAATCCGCCTGGGCAGTCCGGCCACGGCCGAGATAGCGCGGATCCTGAGCAACTTCCCACGATCCGACAGGTCGAGAGGCGCGAGGGCCGTGGAAGGTTGCACAGCAGCCCGCACCTCGCCGCCTCCCCGCGGATAGAAACCGGCTCGTTCCACCTCCCAGGTGGCAATGAGCCCTGCCTTCGCCGCAATCGGAAGAAAGACCTCAGAGAGGTAGGGGGACGGAGGACTCCACGGAACGTGGGTCCCACCCGAGAGGGTCAGACGAGATGGCGTCTTTGCGAAGGCGAGCGGGGCAAGAAGCATCTGGAAAACCAGCGACACCGCCCCCGCCGTCCCTATCTCAACGCGATGCGATCCCCCGCTGATCAGGCCCGGGATGAAATGAAGGGCGGTAGAACCTAGCTCCGCCCCGCGCACCTGGGCACCCGTCATCTGTGCGAGCGCCCTTACGCTCGCCAGGTGCTGCGGCCGAAGCCCCGGGTTCTTCCGACCGGCTCGGATGTTGACGAGCTCGACCGGCCTGTCAAGGATGGCGGACAATGCCAAGGCTGTCCTCACGATCTGCCCGCCCCCCTCCCCATAGGACCCATCGATAGTCAGAACCGCTGACAATCTCATGCCATTGC
>CAZCMC010000228.1:0-3232 GCA_964499665.1 uncultured bacterium
CCCCTCTTCCTCCGTGTAAGTCGATCGTCAGCGTGAACTCCGGCCGGCGCATTCGCCGCTCCGCCAGTCGCTCCTTGAGCCGACCCAAGCCGACGCCGCCCAGGACCACTCGAATCCCGTCAACGACGATCTCAACCCGCAGGGGATCAAACCGAATCCCGGACGCCCCAAGGGCGGCCACAATACGGCCCCAATTGCAGTCCTCGCCGAAGAAGGCGGTCTTCACGAGCGCGGAATCGGCGACGGCCCTCGCCGCACGCATCGCCTCGGCTGCAATCCGCGAACCTTTCACTTCTATCCGAATCAGTTTAGTCGCGCCCTCCCCATCCTTCGCGATCATCCGCGCTAGCCGCGAGAGGACCCGATGGAGCGCTTCTCTAAAGACGCGCAGGCTGCCATCACCAACGCTCAGTCGGGGGGCATTGGAGGCCCCATTGGCAAACAGGAGGACGGTGTCGTTGGTGCTCATGCATCCGTCCACGGTGATGGCGTTAAAGGTGTCGGCGACCACCTGCCGCAGAGTCCGTCTCAAAAGCGCGGCCGATACCGCGGCGTCGGTGGCGACAAAACAGAGCATCGTCGCAAGATTCGGGGCGATCATCCCGGAGCCCTTCGCTATCGCGCCGATCACGACTTTCCTCCCGCCCAGCTCAAAGCTGACGGCGGCCTCCTTTAGAAAGGTGTCGGTCGTCATGATGGCCCGGGCCGCCGCCTCGCCGCCCTTCGCGGAGAGCATCCGGGCGGCCTCCGGGATCCCGGCGAGAATCCGGGAGATCGGGAGCCGCTTTCCGATCACGCCTGTGGACGCGACGAAGATTTCCTGGGGCGGCCGCCCGAGGAGGCGGGAGAGGCGATCGCGCATGGCCAGCGCATCTCGCGCTCCCTCACGCCCGGTGCAGGCGTTGGCATTGCCGCTGTTGGCAACGAGAGCCGAGAATCTGCCGTATCGGAGTTGGCGCTCGCAGAGGAGGACGGGCGCGGCTTTGACCCGATTGACCGTCGTCACTCCGGCCACAGTGGCCGGCCGGTCGGACACGACGAGAGCGAGGTCCGGTTTGGTCCGTTTAATTCCGCAGAACACCCCGGAGGCCCTCACGGCCTTGACGGCAGTGACGCCGCCCGGGATGTCGCGAATCACTGGCTGATTCACAGGCGCGGGGGAAAAGGCCGCATCAGGGGAACAGAGGGGGGGCTTGAAGCCCCGTCTTTTCGTCGAGACCGGACATCACGTTCATGGCCTGGATCGCTTGTCCTGAGGCGCCTTTCACCAGATTATCGATCGCGACCACGACGATGCAGCGACGGGTCCTCTGATCGACGGCGAGGCCGATGTCACAGAAGTTGGAGCCGCAGACTTGCTTGGTCTCCGGGAACCGGCCTTCCCGAAGGACTCTGACGAAGGGCTCGTGCTCGTACTGTTCCCTGTAGAGAGCGAGCAGTTCTTCAACCGCTTTGGAGGTCACCAAGGTGGCAGTGATGGTGGTCAGGATCCCGCGGACCGCTGACGCCAGATGCGGGGTGAATGTCACCAAGACCTCCCGACCGAGCCATCGGCTCAGCTCTTGCTCGATCTCCGGCGTGTGGCGATGAGATGCCACATTGTAGGCCTTGAAGTTCCCCTGCAGCTCCGAGAAGTGGAGAGGCAGCTCGGCCTTCCTCCCCGCGCCAGAGGCGCCGGAAATGGCATCGATGACCACGGAGTCCGGATCGATCACTTCGCGTTTCACCAACGGAAGCAGCCCCAGCAAGGCCGCCGTGGGGTAGCAGCCAGGTACTGCTGCCAGCCGCGCCGCGGCGAGCTGCCGGCGGTAGACCTCGGGCAGGGCGTAGACCGCTTCCCGGAGCAGGTTGGGCGCCACGTGATCAACCCCATACCAGCGGCGATAGACGTCGGGGTCTCGCAGGCGAAAGTCGGCGCTTAAATCGATCACCTTTTTGCCAAGGGGAAGGAGTTCGACTGCGGCGGCCATAGCGGTCTTGTGGGGTAAGGCCAGGAAGATCATGTCAGCGACCTTCGCGATCTCGGGAGGGTCGAACTTTTCGCACGTGATCCCGAGCAGACCGGACACGCTAGGGAACACCTCTCCGATGGGCAGGTCAACGTAACTCTCAGAGGTCAGGGCGGTGATCTCCACGGCTGGGTGGCCGATGAGCAGACGAATCAATTCCACGCCGGTATAGCCGGTCGCCCCAACAACCGCTGTCCGGATCTTGCGCCCTTTCTCCCGCTGCTGGTTCATCACGCCTTCGGACTCAATCGTCCCGTCTCGAATGGCCACGTGTGTATCATCCCTTATGGGTGCGTCCGATTCATCGGAGGCCGTAGCGAAAACAAAAAAGGAAGGTCAACACGGACCCTCCCTTTCAGGATGCGAGAAGCCGGCTAACGTTTGGAGAACTGGAAGCGCGCTCGCGCTCCCTTCTGGCCAAATTTCTTCCGCTCCTTCGCACGCGGATCCCTGGTGAGCAGCCCGGCCTTACGAAGCGTCGGCCGCAAGGAGGATTCGCTGGCCAAGAGGGCCCGAGCGACGCCAAGCCGCACCGCGCCGGCCTGACCGCTCATGCCGCCTCCTGCCACATTCGCGCGCAGGTCGAACTTCCCTTCCATCCCCACTGTCTTCAGCGGCTGAACGATCAGCGTTTGATGGACAGCCCGGCTGAAATACTCCGAAAGCGGCCGCTTGTTCACGACCATCTTGCCCTCTCCCGGCTTGAGCCAGACCCTGGCCACAGATGCCTTTCGCCGGCCGGTCCCGTACATCGCACCTTCCGTTGGCATGACAGTACGTTACGCCTCCTTCATCGTCTTCTTGACAAACGGCGCCGGCCGCTGCGACGCATGCGGATGAGCGGCGCCGGCGTATACCTTGAGCTTGCGGAACAGCGCATCGCCTAACTTTGTCTTGGGCAACATTCCACGCACGGCGTACTCCACCACTCGGGTCGGATGTTTCCTGAGCATCTGCTCAGCCGTCGTCGTTTTCAGTCCTCCCGGGTAGCCCGTGTGACGGTGGTAGAGTTTGTCCTTCAACTTCTTTCCCGTCAGCATGACCTTTTCGGCATTGATAACGACCACGAAATCTCCGGTATCAAGATGGGGGCTGAAGATCGGCTTGTGCTTGCCCCGGAGGAGGACAGCCACCTCAGTGGCCAGTCTCCCAAGCACGCGTCCCGATGCGTCGAACAGATGCCAATGCTTATCGATCTCGTCGATGCGTCGATGAATCGTTTT
>CAZCMC010000229.1:0-3222 GCA_964499665.1 uncultured bacterium
TTTGTGGCGATTCGGGCAGATGCCGCTTCCGCCGTATATTAAGAGAGAGCGTTCAGAGTTCATGGTTCAGAGTTCATGGAAAGACGATGCTATTTCGCTAGATCCTAGACGCTCACCCCTGTCTTCTCATGCTTTGGATATCGAGCGGTATCAGACAGTGTATGCGAAGCACGAAGGGGCAATCGCCGCGCCCACGGCCGGACTTCATTTCACGCTGGAGCTGATCGACACGTTGAAGAGCCGCGGAATCGAATTCGCGCCCATCACGCTGTATGTCGGGCCGGGGACGTTTCGCCCCGTCCGGGTGGAACAGGTTGATAACCACCGGATGGAGTCGGAGCGCTACGTCGTCCCGGAGCAGACGGCTTTGGCGATCAAGTCCGCGAGAAGCGAGGGTCGTCGAGTGATCGCGGTCGGGACGACGACAGTCAGGACCTTGGAACACGCCGCGCGTGACGGCGAGGTGAGGGCTGGAGCCGGCGTGGCAGACCTCTTCATCTATCCCGGCCATCGTTACAGGGTCATCGACGGGTTGATCACCAACTTTCATCTGCCCCGCTCAACTCTGCTGATGCTCGTGTCAGCCTTCGCGGGCCGGGAGACGATCCTGGCAGTCTATCGCGAGGCCATCGCCCACCGCTACCGCTTCTACTCCTACGGCGACGCCATGCTGATCATCTGAGAAGGAAAAGGGTAGGCCGTGACCTTTGAACTGCTCAAGACCGATTCCCGAACGGGAGCACGGCGAGGCCGGATGACGACGCCACACGGCACGGTGGAGAGCCCCGTCTTCATGCCGTGCGGGACGCAGGCCACGGTCAAGGCGCTCACGCCCCACGAACTGGAAGCCGAAGGGGTGGAGATGGTCTTGTGCAACACCTACCACCTCTACCTGCGTCCCGGTCACCGCGTCATCGAGGAGTTGGGCGGCCTACACCGATTCATGGCCTGGCCGCGCCCCCTCCTCACCGACAGCGGAGGGTACCAAGTGTACAGCATGGCCTCGCTGCGACGGATTTCAGAGGAGGGGGTGACCTTCCGGTCTCACCTCGACGGATCGCGCCACTTTGTCTCGCCGGAACTGGCCATCGACATCCAAAGGGCACTCGGCGCAGATATCGTGATGCCCCTGGATGAATGCCCGCCCTCGCCATCGACCAACAGCTATCTTCAGAACTCACTGGAGCTGACCCTCCGGTGGGCGGAACGTTCCAGGGCAGCGCATCCCGATGGCGAGCCGGCCCTCTTCGGGATCCTCCAGGGGGGAACCGACAAGAGGTTGCGGGAAAAGGGCGCGGAGGCGCTACAGAAGATCGGCTTCGATGGGTACGCGCTGGGCGGGCTGAGCGTCGGGGAGTCAAAAGAGGAGATGTACGACACCATCGCCCACGCCGCACCTCTTCTGCCCGCCGACCGGCCGCGCTATCTGATGGGCGTCGGGACCCCGGAGGATCTCGTGGAGGGCGTGGCGCGGGGGGTGGACATGTTCGACTGTGTCATGCCGACGCGACACGGCAGGACCGGGAGCCTCTTCACCAGCCAGGGCCGGATTAACATCAAGGCTGCCCAGCACGCAAAGGACGGGCGGCCACCGGATCCCGCCTGCGACTGCTACACCTGCCGGCACTTCTCCCGTGCCTATCTGCGACATCTCTTCGTGGCGGACGAGATCCTTGGACTCCGCCTGAATACGCTTCACAACATCCATTTCTATCTGACGCTCATGAAACAGATCCGCCACGCCATCGAAGACGGGACATTCGCCGGATTTCGGGTTGCGTTCCTCGAAAGAGCGGCCCTGGCGGGTCGAGACGAAACCGCGGCATAACAGCACACACTAAGAGGAGAATCGACAATGGGAATGGCATATGCCATGGGAGGACTTCCAGGTGGCGGTGGGTCCGGGGGCGGGTTCACCGCCTTCATCCCCCTGGTCTTGATGTTCGTCGTCTTCTATTTCCTGCTGATCCGCCCGCAGCAGAAGAAGCGGCGGGAGCTCAAAGAGATGCTCAGCAGCCTCAAGACCGGGGACCAGATTGTGACGTCGGGAGGACTCTACGGGACGATCATCGGGTTCGGAGAGGACAATCGGATCAAGGTAAAGATCGCAGAGAACGTCAAGGTTGACATTGCCAGGAGCGCCATCTCAAGCAAGGTCGCGGCAGCGATAGAGGGAGCAAAAACCAAGGAAGGTTAGGGAACTACTTCAAGGATGGCGCACTTGAGGTAGTGGGTCTCCAGGACGTTGAGCAAGACCGGGTGATCCTGGGCCTGGGTGCGGAACTCGATCAGCCGAAATCGGCGATGTGCGTCCGCGGCCGCCTCGGCCAGCATCTCGCGGAACAGCTCGGCTGAGAGGTGATACGAGCAGGAGCAGGTCACGAGGATTCCCCCCTCACGCAGGAGTTTCATGGCCCGGAGGTTGATCTCCTTGTAGCCTCTGATAGCGTTCTCCAGCGCCTCTTTCCCCTTCGTGAAGGCGGGAGGGTCCAGGATAATCAGATCAAAGCCCCTCCCATCCCGATCCAGCGATCGCAGCGTGTCGAACGCATTTCCTTCGAGTATCCGTACGACCCCGCCGAATCCGTTCAACTCGGCATTCTTGACAGCCAGGGCCACCGCATCCTTCGAAAGCTCGACCCCCAAGACCGACACGGCCCCCGCGGCGGCCGCATGCAGGCCAAAGCCCCCTGTATAGCAAAACGCATCCAGGACTTCTCGGCCTTCAGCCAACGATCGAAGCCGCAACCGGTTCTCACGCTGATCCAGGAACAGGCCGGTCTTCTGGCCGGCGGCAACGTCAACCCACAACCGCACCCCCCCTTCCGAGATCTGCAGTGTTGTCTCGAACTGCCCGTGGAGGAACCCGCTCGTCCGTTCGAGCCCCTCAAGCTGCCTGGCGGGCGAATCGTTCCGCGCGTAGATGCCGAGGGGCTTCAGAAGCTCGAGCAGAAGGGCGATGATCGTCCCGCTCAACGCCTCGATCCCCGCTGTCAGAAACTGGACAACCAGTATCTCCCCGTACCGATCGACGATCAGGCCCGGAAGCAGATCGGCCTCGCCGAACACGACCCTGTGGGCATCAGCGTCAGGCGCCCATCGTTTCCGGAGGTCGATCGCGGACTGAAGGAGGCGACGCAGGAGCGCCTCGTCGATCGCCTCCTCCCGCCAGGTGAGCAGGCGAACCAGGATCTGGGAGCGGGGATTGATGTACCCGCGCCC
>CAZCMC010000230.1:0-3194 GCA_964499665.1 uncultured bacterium
TCGAGGGGCCAACGGTGGCGAGCGAGAGGAACGTGAGTGGGGCCCAGAGGTGCCGCCACCCCGGCAACAGCCAGTTCCAGCGCAGCAGAGGCGGCGTCGCCAGGATGACCATGATCATCAGCGGATGGACGAAGAAATGGGTCATGTGGAGAAAGGCTTGGTATTTAGCGAACGTGGAGGCGGGAGAGCGCAGGATCCTCGGGAGGAGCTTCTTGGCGGTCTGGATCGAACCCTTCGCCCATCGGTGCTGCTGCGACTTGAAGCCGCTGAGCTGGGCCGGGATCTCGGCAGGGCAGAGGAGGTGCGGGAGGAACTTCATCCGCCACCCTGCCAATTGCGCCCGGTAGCTCAGATCGAGGTCTTCGGTCAAGGTGTCGGTCTGCCAGCCTCCGGCATCGATGATCGCCGCCTTCCGCCAGATGCCGGCCGTGCCGTTGAAGTTCATGAAGAGACCCGACCAGGCCCGCGCCGGTTGCTCAATTGCAAAGTGACCGTCGATCCCGATCGCCTGCGCGGCGGTGAGGGGGGAATAGTCCTGATTGATGTGGCCCCATCGCCCTTGCACCGTGCACAGCCTGTCGTCCTGGGGGAAGAAGGGGAGGGTTTCCGATATGAAATTCGTGGGCGGCACGAAATCGGCATCGAAGGTCGCGATTATTAATCAGAGCAATATATAACTTGCATTCTGATGACCTATGGTGTATGCATAATGCATGAAGAACGACACGCGCACGCTCTCGCCTACAGCTCAGGAAAGTCTCCGCATCCGGGCGGTCAAGGCGGTGCTGGCTGGGCACACCCACGTCGTGGTGGCCGGGATATTCGGCGTACCCCGACAGACGGTCGGGATCTGGGTCAAGGCCCATCGACGTGGGGGCCTGCGGGCGCTCAAGGCGAAGCCGCGGGGACGCCCGAAGGGCGGCACGCTGCTTCCCTGGCAGGCGGCCCAGATCGTCCGTTCGATCACGGATCGAACCCCGGATCAGGTGAAAATCCCGTTCTATCTGTGGACGCGGGAGGCCGTAGGGCGCCTGATCGAGGATCGATTCGGCATCCGGCTGTCGGTCTGGACAGTAGGACGGTACTTGGTGCGGTGGGGATTTACCCCGCAGAAGCCGGCGCGTCGGGCCTTTGAGCGGGACCCGGAACAGGTGCGCCGGTGGCTTGACGAAGCCTACCCGGCGATCCGGTCGCGGGCAATACGGGAGAGAGCCGAGATTTACTGGGGAGATGAGATGGGGGTGCGGTCCGACCATGTGGCGGGACGGTCGTACGGGCGCCGGGGGCAGACACCGGTCATCCCTGGAACAGGACAACGGTTCGGCGGCAACATGATTTCCGCGATCACCAACCGGGGTCGCCTGAATTTCATGGTCTTCCGTGAGCGGTTCAAGGATCGCGTGTTCCTGAACTTCCTCACACGATTGGTCCGCCAGGTTCCGCGGAAGATTTTCCTGATCGTGGACGGCCATCCGGTTCACCGGGCCGCACGCGTCACGCGGTGGGTGAGCGCACGCGCCAAGAGGATCGAGCTGTTCCGCCTGCCCAGCTACAGCCCCGACCTCAACCCCGATGAGATGCTCAACCAAGATGTGAAAAGTAATGCCGTTGGCCGTCGACGCGCCGGATCCCAGACGGAACTGGTTTCCGCCGTGCGGGGCTTCCTCCGTGGTCGCCAACGCCAACCCGGTGTGGTCAGCTGCTATTTCCATAACGATTCCGTCCGGTATGCGGCGGTCTGACGGCAAGATATATTGTGCTCCCCGTAATAACGTCGCCTAGCGGCGTTGCTGGCCCCGGCGCACTCCCTGCGACGTACGTGATGATGTACGCCGGGTACCCGCGAAAGTGGGTGCGGCGCCGGAGGCCGGGCCTTGCTATGCTCGTTTCTTGGACCGGCAGGGTCCTTTCCGACTTGCGGGGAGATAGTTGGGCTGTCACTGGAGCGCACGCACGTAACCGAAGAAGCGGCTGCCGCTAGCGGCCGGCGCGATGCCTTGGCCGGCTGGGTCACTTTAACTCACAACTCACGAACGGGAGGAGAGCATGGCAAACGTGAAGCGAACCACCCATCGTAGCGTAACCGGCAAAAAGCTGTACGCAGTCCGTGACGCGAAAGGCAGATTCAAGGACATCCAGACCTACGAGCGGGCGCACGGTCAGGACGTATAGCGCAAGAGCCGCAAGGAGGTCAAAGGGTAAGCGCGGCAGGAGTCAGGACAAGCCCACGCGAGGTCGCGCTCTCCCTCGGGACGCTCCGGCAGCATCGGCGCTCAAGCGCCGCATGCGGCTGAAGAGCTGTCGGAGGGCGGGCGCGGCCCGCTTGAGGATTTCTAAGGCTGAGCGCTGCGCCTGAGGTGATCTCCATCACGCTCCTGTTGCCGAGCATGGCTGAGAATGAATCAATTTACTGACGCCCTCGTCGTCTCTCCCCTTGCCGACGGCAAGACCTGGGTCATCGTGCGCGATTTTGGCTACGACGTCGGCGCAGAAAACAGCGGCGATCACATCGGTGTCGCAATCTGCTTTCAGACCGACTTTGCCTCCATCCCTCGTCCCTTTTGGGCCATCCTGCCGAAGTGGGGCCGCTACGGGAACGCCACCGTCGTTCACGACTGGCTCTACTGGACCCAGACCCGTCCACGTCGGGAGGCCGATGCGATCCTCCTGGAGGCGATGGGGGTGTTGGGCGTGACGCCGTTGGTGAAGTATGCCATGTACTGGGCGGTCCGTCTCTTCGGCTGGCTGGCGTGGTATCGCAACCAAGCCGACAGGGCGAGCGGCTTTGATAGGGTCCTTCCAGACCTGCATTTCAAGTCCGTCGTTCAGTCTCAGCGGAAAGGCACGTTGCGACAAGTCGGGAGCTACGCCTTGCGCCGACTTCACTAAGCACCTCATTCGCAAGGAACTACGGTGTCCTGATCGGCGGCGGTCCGCTCGATCGTCTGACGGCCCGCGCCGTCTTCGTGATCGGGCCGGACGATAAGGTCAGACATGTCGAGTACGTCAAGGACATCACGGAGCACCCCAATTACGAGGCAATCCTGGCGGCGGCGAAGCAAGCATAGAAATGTGGGGTGGCGAGATCGTCGCCCACCTGGTCCAGGCGGAGATCACAACAGCAAGAACAGGAGGACTGAGAGGGTCAAGAGGGAGAGGACGGTCGATACGAGGGTGACGGTCGCCGTGACCTC
>CAZCMC010000231.1:0-3172 GCA_964499665.1 uncultured bacterium
GCGCCGAGATCCTCACCATCGGCACGGAACTATTGCTGGGCCAGACTATTGACACCAACGCCGCCTATGTCGCTGAGCAGCTTGCCGCAGCCGGGATCGATGTCTATTGGAAGACGACGGTGGGCGACAACGAGGGGCGGATCGGGGAGGCGCTTCGGCAGGCCTTGAGCAGGTCCGAGATCGTGATCGCTACCGGGGGTCTCGGCCCCACCGAGGACGATCTGACCTGCCGGGTCATTGCAGCCGTCCTGGCGCGACCGTTGGTCCTCGATCAGACAGTGCTGGAGTCTATCCGCCGCCGCTTTGCCGATCGAGGACTGGTGATGTCCAAGAACAACGAGCGGCAGGCCCTGATCCCGGAGGGCGCCACCGTCTTGCCAAACCCTCGAGGTACCGCGCCGGGTCTGCTCATTCCCGCGCGCGATGGGCGAATGGTGGTGGCGATGCCAGGGGTTCCCTCGGAGATGCAGCCGATGCTCACTGAGCAGGTCATCCCGAGACTTCGCGAGCGCTTCGAGATCGGTGCGCGAATCGGGTCGCGGATTCTGAAGACCTGCGGGATCACCGAATCGCAGCTCGACGAAGCCATCGGCGATCTTGCTCGTTCATCACTGAATCCGACCATCGCGTTGCTCGCCCATCCTGGGGAGGTCCACATTCGATTGACTGTCAAGAGCGAGTCGCATGAGGAGGGTGAGCGACGTCTCGACGATCTCGAGGCCAGGCTGCGCGAGCGGCTTGGTGCGCTGCTTTACGGGCGGGACGGGGAGCGACTCGAGGAGGTCGTGGGGCGGCTCCTGCTGGACGCGGGGCAAACTGTTGCCGTCGCCGAGTCGTGCACCGGGGGGCTGGTCTGCCACCGCCTGACGAATCCACCTGGAAGCTCGGCCTACGTCGTTCGGGGAGAGATGGTCTACAGCAACCGGGCCAAGGAGGACAGGGTGGGCGTGCCGCATGAGCTGATCGCGAGACACGGAGCAGTCAGCCGGGCCGTGGCCGAAGCGATGGCGTCCGGGATGCGGGAGGCCGCCAGGACCGATCTGGCCCTCGGGATCACCGGCATCGCAGGGCCGGGCGGCGGCAGCGCCGAGAAGCCCGTCGGCCTGACGTACATCGCAATCGCCTCGGCAGAGGGGGTGATCTGCCGGGAGTGGCGGTTCCTGGGCGACCGGGAGATCAATAAGCTGCTCGCCTCTCAGGCGGCCCTCGATATGGTCCGCCGACACCTGATGTCCCGCCGAGATGCCACCCCGGCCTGATCGCCCGCCTTCCCCCACGATTCGAGCGTTTGTCGCCGTGAATCTGGATCCGTCCCTGAAAGAGGCCCTTGCCCGTGTCATGGAGCGGCTCAAGGCGACCCGCGCGGATGTCGGCTGGGTGAAACCCGAGAATCTTCACCTGACGCTGAAATTCCTGGGACCGGTGGAGGAGACTCGCCTGGAGGCCATTGCCGAGGCTGTTGCATCAGCCGCCAGGGGGTGTGGGCCCTTCCGATTCGTCCTTGGAGGCCTTGGCGCCTTTCCCCAGCCCCGCGCCGCTCGAGTCGTTTGGGTCGGCGTGCCTGAGGGTGCAGATTCGCTTGCCGGGCTGCAGGCCCGGCTGGAGGCGGAACTGGAGCCGCTCGGGTTTCCTCGGGAAGAGCGGCCGTTCACGGCCCACCTCACGCTGGGTCGGGTCCGGGGTCCGGGGCGGAGGGAACAACTGGCGGCCGCGTTGATCTCGGTGCCGGTCGAGCCGCTGGGCGAGATGGTGCTCGATCGGATCGAGATGATGAAGAGTGACCTGCGCCGGGAAGGGCCCCGCTACTCTATCCTGCACAGCCTTCCCCTGGGGCCCCCTCCATGAACCTGAAGGCGTTGAGAGAGGCCGCCGGTCAGATTTTTCGCGCCTCGCTTCAGGCGGTTGATGCGGCCGATGCGGTGCGCCGGCATCTCGCTCGTGAAGGGGGGCACCTGCTGGCGGACGGGGAGTCCTATCCACTGGATTCGATCGATCGCATCTATCTGGTCGGGGCGGGGAAGGCAAGCGGGGCGATGGCCAGCGCGGTAGAGGGGATCATCGGGGATCGCATTGCCGATGGCGTGGTCACGGTCGGATATGGGCAGGTGCAACCCACGGTGAGGGTGCGCGTGCAGGAGGCGGGGCACCCGATCCCGGATGAGGCTGGCCTCAGAGGGGCGGAGAACATCCTTTCCCTGGTGTCATCCGCAATGGATCGTGACCTGGTTATCGCGTTGATCTCCGGCGGCGGCTCAGCCTTACTCCCGCTTCCCGTCATGGGGGTCGGATTGGCCGCAAAGCAGGACGCGACGCGACAACTCCTGGCGTGCGGGGCGACCATTAAGGAGATCAACGTGATACGCAAGCACATCTCTCGGGTCAAAGGGGGACATCTGGCCGCTGCGGCCGCGCCGGCCCGCCTGCTCGCCCTCATCTTGTCCGACGTCGTCGGTGACCCACTCGAGGCGATCGCCTCGGGGCCGACCGCTCCTGACAGCAGCAGCTACGCAGACGCGTGCGCGATCGTGAGCAAGTACGCCCTCGAGCGCACCCTCCACCCTGCGATCCTCCGCCACCTCCACGCCGGGCTGCGCGGGGAGGTGGCGGAGACGCCGAAGCCGCAGGACCCTCACTTTGCGAGGGTGAGGAACCTCCTGATCGGAAACAATCTACGGGCGCTTCGAGCGGCCGCGGAGCGCGCCCGCAGCCTCGGTCTCTGCCCTCTCATTCTCTCGTCCTCAGTCGAGGGAGAGACCCGGGAGGTGGCCAGGGTTCACGCGGCCCTGGCGCGTGAGGTTCGGGCCACAGGCAATCCTCTGCCTCCCCCAGCCTGCCTGATCTCAGGAGGCGAGACGACCGTGACCCTCCGGGGGAATGGCTTGGGAGGGCGGAATCAGGAGTTTGTCCTTGCCGCTGCCCTGGAGATCGAGGGACTTCAGGATGTCGTGATCTTTAGCGCCGGGACCGATGGGTCCGATGGCCCGACTGATGCAGCCGGCGCCGTGGCCGACGGCACCACTGTCTCTCGGGCACGCTCGATCGGCCTGGAACCGATTCGCTCGCTCCACGAGAACGATTCGTACCACCTCTTTCAACGGCTGAACGATCTCGTCATTACCGGCCCCACGAACACCAACGTGATGGATGTTCGGCTGATTGTGGTTGGTTGATG
>CAZCMC010000232.1:0-3158 GCA_964499665.1 uncultured bacterium
CGGAGGTCATCGAAGTAGGAATAGATGACCGGGGTGACCAGCAGGGTGATCAAGAGGCAGAGGGTCTGGCCGCCGACAACGGCGGTGGCCAGCGAGGCCCGCGAAGCGGCGCCGTCCCCCTTGCCGAGAGCGACCGGGAGCATGCCGGCGATGATGGCCAGGGTCGTCATGAGGATCGGCCGGAGTCGAGCCCGATCAGCCTCAAGCTGGGCTTCGTAGCGCGGCCTGCCGCGCGCGCGGAGCACATTCGTGAAGTCTACCTGGAGGATCGCGTTCTTCTTCACAACCCCCATGAGGAGGAAGAGCCCCATGATGCTGTAGATGTTCAGGGTCTGGCCGGCCGCCAGGAGACTCACGAGGCCGAAGGGGATCGAGAGGAACATCGAGACCATGATGGTAACCGGGTGGATGAAGCTCTCGAACTGGGCGGCGAGAACCATATAGATGAAGAGGAGGGAGAGGACAAACGCGATGGCAAAGTTGTAAAATGCCTCGGCCATCAGCTTGCCCCGGCCGAGGTACGCGGTGCCGTAGCCGGAGGGGAGCGCGAGCGCCTTGACGGCGGCATCGGCCTCGGCGGTCGCCTCGCCCAGTGCCATCCGGAAGAGGTTCGCCTGGACGGTGATCTGTCGCTCCTGGGCGTACCGATCGATCTGGGCGGGTGCACGTCCAGGGTTCAGGGTCACGACGTTGTTCAGCTTCACGAGCCGGCCGTTCGCAGCGGGAACAGTGAGCGCCGATATGACCGACGCGTCCTTCCGGTAGTCGTCCATGAGTCGCAGGCGGACGTCGTACTGCTCGCCGCCCTCCCGATAGAACCCGACCTTCTCGCCCCCCACCATGGTCCGGAGCGCCAGGGCGATGTCCTCGGCCCTGATTCCCAGATCCGACGCCTTCTTTCGGTCGATCCAGACCTGTACCTCTGGCCGTCGCTGGGCCTGGCTGGTATCCACGTCCACGAACCCGGGGACAGCCGTCAGTCGCTTGATGAGGGCCTGGGCGTACCCGTCCAACCTCTGCAGGTCCGGGCCCCGAAGAACCAGGTTGAAAGGGGTCTGCTTGAAGCCGCCACCCGAAATCAGGCTGATCTGCTGCACGCTGACCCTGAGGTCGGGGTATTTTTTGAGCGTCTGGCGAACCTCCTGCATGATCACCTGCTGGGAGCGCTTTCGCTGTCTGAGGTGCTTCAGCCCCACGTAGATCGATGCATCCGTGATGTTAGCCCGGTCCTTGCCCCTGACCCCAACGGTGGTGAACAGGTGCACTACCTCAGGGATCGTTCTGAGATCGCCCTCGAGGCGCTGCATGATCTGGTCGCTCCGAGGAAGGGAGGAGCCGGGTGGGGTCTCCACGATCACCTCGAACTCGCTCATATCGTCATCGACGACGAAATCGGGCTTCATCTGCCGTCCGATGAAGACCGTCGAGAGCAGCAGCCCGAGGCTCAAGAGGAGGACGGCGGGCCTGTGGTTGAGACACCAGACGAGCAACCGGTCGTAGCCGCTCTCCAGAACAGCATACAAGCCGGTTGCCTTTGATCCGTGCCCGTGGGGCCCCCCGCCGTGCCCTCCACCGATCTTCTCAGACTTCAACATCCTGGCGCTGAGCATCGGGGTCAGGGTAAACGCCACCAGTAGCGAGACCATGATGGCGAAGGTGGCCGTCAACCCGAAGCTGTTCCAGAACCGCCCGACCAGCCCTCCCATGAAGGCGACCGGAAGGAAGATGACCACCAACGAGAGGGTCGTGGCCATGACGGCCAGGACGATCTCCTTCGCGCCGGTCACGGCCGCCTCCATCGGGGGGCGCCCTTCCTCCTCGATATGGCGGAAGATGTTCTCCAGCACGATGATGGCGTCGTCGATGACGATGCCGGTGGAGAGCGAGAGGCCGAGCATCGTGAGATTGTTCAGTGTGAAGCCCGCCATCCGCATGATGGTAAACGTCGCGATGATCGAGGCGGGGATCGAGATGGCGGCGATGAAGGCGGGCCGGAGCCGAGGGACGAAGAGGAACAGGACCAGGGTGACGGCGATCGACACGACCACGACCTGCAGGAGAAGCTCTGAATCGCCGTAAAAGAACGCCAGCGCGAGGCCGGCGAGCAGCGCGCCCAGGACCACCTGTTCCCGCCGCGTCAGCCGTCCGATAAAGAAGGCCACGATGAGGCTGGCCAGTAGGCCGCCAAGCATCAGATGTTCTTCCACCTCCAGGATCGACCGTTTGATGAAGCGGGACAAATCGCGGACCACCTGGAACTCGACGTCGGGGGGCAGCGTCCGCTTAATCTCCTGGAGCTTTCCCTTGACCCGATCGACGACCGCAACGGTGTTAGTGCCCGACTGCTTCTGGACCAGAAGGGAGATGGCACTCCGGCCGTCCAGACGGGCGAGCGTCCGCGGCTCCTCTTCCCCGTCCACCGCGGAACCGATGTCTTTGATCCTGACGGGCGCCCCCTTGAAGTCCGCGACGATCAGGTCATTAAAGTCGGCCGCCCGCTCGATCCTGCCGAGCGTCCGCAGCCCCTCCTCTCGGGACTGCCAGGTGATGTTGCCGCCCGGGACCTCAACGTTCTGGCGTTGAACCGCCTGTTTGATCTGTTGGCTCGAAAGATTGTAGGCCTCGAGACGGTGGGGGTCCACGAACAGTTGAATCTCCCGCTTCCGGTCGCCGACGAGGCTGACGGCCCCGATATCCTTGACGGTCTCGAGTTGTCGTTTGATCTGTTTGTCGGCGAGCTCCGTGATCTCGCGGGGCGAGCGCTTTCCGGAGACGACGATCGCCATTATCGGCGCGGAGTCGGGGTCGAACTTCTCGATGGCGGGGGCGTCCGTCCCCTGGGGGAACTCTGAGACCACTGTCCCCACCTTTTCCCGGACGTCGTTGGCCGCCTCGTCGATCTTCCGCTCCAGGACGAAGGTGACAAAGACCTTTGACAGTCCCTCGACGGTGGTGGACCGAAGCTCGTCGATTCCGTTGATCGTGTTGACGGCTTCCTCGATCCGTTTGGTGATGTTACTCTCGATCTCCTCGGGGCTCGCCCCCTCCAGCTTTGTGGTGACGGTGACGGTGGGGAGATCGACCTTGGGAAAGACATCCAGTCCCAGTTCCCGGAAGGAGGCCAGCCCCATGACGACCAGGGAGACGATCAGCATCGT
>CAZCMC010000233.1:0-3140 GCA_964499665.1 uncultured bacterium
TGCGCGAGAGCCACGTCCACGACGTCATCATCACCAGAGAGGCTCCGAACTACCGATTAGACTAATACAACGCGCTAAATCCTGTTACACCGTCCTTGCTTAGAAGGTCCCCCTCACCGTGGGGCAAGTTTTTCACGACTTGTCACCCTGAGCCATGCCCTGAGCAAAGCGAAGGGGCAGCGAAGGGTCTGGTTCTTCCGAGACTCAGATTCTTCGCTTTGCTCAGAATGACACCTCACTCAACGCGTTTGTATTAGGTAGCCATCAGCCTAAAGCTGACTGCTGACCGCTGAAGGCTGATGGCTGTAACATCCCCCTCGATCCCGCATGGATAAGATCCTGATCCTTGACTTCGGCTCGCAGTACACCCAGCTCATCGCCCGCCGGGTCCGGGAGCTGGGGGTCTACTGCGAGATCCATCCCTACAACCTTCCGTTCAACGCGGTGAAGGCGTTTGGTCCCAAGGGGATCATTCTCTCCGGAAGCCCCGCCAGCGTCTATCAACCTGATGCTCCTCTCTGCGATCGCGAGGTGATCGAACAGGGCGCGCCGGTCCTTGGGATCTGCTACGGGATGGGTGTCATCGGTGGCTTCAATGGCGCGGTCACGGCGCGGGCGGCCTATCGTGAGTACGGCCGGGCGGAGCTCGCGATCGACGACGCCTCCGATCTCTTCGCAGGTCTTGCCGGTGGGCTCACGGTCTGGATGAGTCACGGCGACAAGCTGGAGAAGATCCCTCGGTCATTCCGTCAACTGGCGCACACGGTCAACTCGCCCTTTGCCGCCATCCGTCACACGCAGCGCCCCCTGTATGGGGTCCAGTTCCACCCGGAGGTCGCCCATACTGCCAAGGGAAAGGAGATCATCGGCAACTTCCTGTTCAAGATCTGTGGCTGTGCGCCGAACTGGGAGATGCGCTCCTTTGCCGAGATCGCCATCGAAAAGATCAGGGATCGGGTTGGCGATGGTCGGGTCCTTTGCGCCCTGAGCGGAGGGGTCGATTCCTCGGTCACTGCCCTCCTGGTCCATCGGGCAATCGGTCACCGATTGACCTGCGTCTTTGTCGATAATGGGTTGCTCCGAAAAGGGGAACGAGCCCAGGTCGAGCGGACCTTCGGGGAGCACCTGGGCCTGAACCTCATCTCGGTTGACGCGGAGGAGCGGTTCCTGACGCGACTGAAGGGGATCGTCGACCCGGAGGAGAAACGGAAGATCATCGGCGGCGAGTTCATCGCGGTCTTCGAGGAAGAATCGCGACGGTTGGGGCGCTTCGAATATCTCGCGCAGGGGACCCTGTACCCCGACGTGATCGAGAGTGTGTCGGTCAAGGGCCCGTCGGTGACGATCAAAACCCACCACAACGTCGGGGGCCTGCCAGAGCAGATGGATTTTGAGTTGATCGAGCCCCTGCGGGAGCTATTCAAGGATGAGGTGCGGGCCTTGGGCAAGGAGCTTGCGCTGCCGGACGTCATCCTCTGGCGCCAGCCGTTTCCGGGCCCCGGCTTGGCCGTGCGGATCGTCGGCGAGGTGACGAGTGAGCGGCTGGCGCTGCTCCGAGAGGCCGACGCCATCGTCGATGAGGAGATCGCAAAGGCGAAGCTGGATCGCGAGCTGTGGCAGTCATTTGCCGTCCTCCTCCCGATCAAAACGGTGGGGGTCATGGGAGACGAGCGGACGTATGAGCATGTCATCGCCATCCGGGCCGTCACCAGCCTGGATGGGATGACGGCCGACTGGGCCCGCCTCCCACACGACCTGCTTCAGGCGATCGGCAGCCGGATCGTCAGTGAGGTCAGGGGGGTCAACCGCGTCGTCTACGACATCTCCTCGAAGCCCCCGAGCACCATCGAATGGGAGTAGCTTTGTCAGAGTTCTTCCTTGACGGACTACACACGATCTAATACGTTGTGTGTAGTCACGAAAGGAGGGGCAAGTGACCCGGGTGAACATTTCGATAGACGATAAGCTGCTGAAGGATATCGATCGGGCGGCTGCGAAGGAGGGCCGGAACCGCAGCGAATTCTTGCGCCATGCTGTGGAGGAGTATTTCGCGCAGGAAGAGGCAAAGGAGCGACGACGGCGTGCCATGGAGAAGGCTATCGCGATCCAGGATGAAATCCGCGCGAAGACCAAACCCTGGGATGCCGTCGGCTTTATCAGAAAGATGCGAGCCGCCGTCCGCTGATGGATCTGGTGCTCGATACCTCGGTGGTCGTCAAGTGGTTTGTGCGTCCACCGGAAGAGGATCTTGAAGCGGCGCTTGAAGTCCGCCGAAGGATTGTGGAGGCGGAACTCAACCTTATCATTCCTGACCTCTTGTTCTACGAGCTAGCAAACGTCCTGCGCTATCAACCCCAGCTAGCGCCTGAAGAGGTGGCTAAGGCCCTCGATACCCTCGAAACTATGGAGCTGGACGTGAGACCGTTTTCCTATCCTCTTGGAAAGGAAGCGGTGCGCGTTGCCAAAATCACTGGGATCACAGCATACGATGCCTACTTCATCGTGTTCGCTGAGGCATTCGAATGTCCTGTCCTGACGGCGGACCGGCGGTGTTATGCTCGTGTCCGTGATAGGCCTTCGGTGAAGCTGTTGCATACGTGGGACGGAACCACAGGGTAGGCTGACGGCGGATTCCTTCGTAACGGCATCTGTCTTCGTATCAATGGGGGTTGGGAGAGAGGGTTGCGCTGCCAACCTTGTTGTTTGTGATATCTCATTAGAACCGCTTAGCACCATCGATCCCAAGCGATCGGCCACGAAGGGTCGAATGAAGCTTGAAGAGTATCTTGCCGATCAGGGAATCGACGCTGAGCTGATTTCGCTCGGCAAGGAGACCACGACGGCGCAGATGGCGGCGGAGGCGCTCGGGGTCCCGATCGATGTCGTGATCAAGTCGATCCTGTTTCAGGCGAAGAACGGATCGATCGTGCTGGTTGTCGCTCCAGGGGCCGGCAGGGTTGACACAAAGAAGGTGGCAAAGGTTACAGGGATCGATGGCTGGCGGCTGGCCAAACCCGATGTCGTGCTGGAGGTCACCGGGTATCCGGTCGGCGGGACCCCCCCAGTGGGGCTCAAACAGAAGATCCGCATGATCGTCGATGCGAAAGCCGCCGCGCTTCCGGAAGGGTATGCCGGTGGCG
>CAZCMC010000234.1:0-3139 GCA_964499665.1 uncultured bacterium
CCCCGACAGTAACAATCGGGGGGAGGGGACTCCCTTGGGAACCACCGATGTCCTTCCAAGAACCCACACGATTTCCGGAAGAGCCCTTTTTTGTAGCCCCCTCTCCCCAGAATGGGGAGAGGGCCTGGGTGAGGGGAGCTAAGGTTGGAGTTGAGTCAGCAGGTGGTCCGCGATCTCGGCCGCAATGTCGATCTCGGTGGTCCGCTGGAGGCCGGACCAGCCCGGTATGCTGTTGACCTCCACCACGGTATAGCCCCGTTGCGTCCCTAGCAGATCGATGCCGGCATAATCGGTCCCGAGGAGCTTACTCACCCCGAGACACAGGCCGATCGCCTCCTCATCCAGCAGACAAGCCTCCGGCCGCGCGCCCTGGGAGACGTTGTGGCGCCAACCCTCCGATCGGCGTCGCATGGCCGCGACAACCCGGTCTCCTACCACAAGGCCCCTGAGGTCGTAGTCACCGTGCGGGACAAATTCCTGGATATAGAAAATATTTCGCGTCAGGGCCAGCGCCCGAAAGGTTCGGTAAGCGATCTCCGCATCACTGATCCGCACCATTCCCCGGCCACCGGCGCCGAAGAGCGGCTTCACAACGATGTCACCGAACTCGCGAAACGCCTCCATCGCCTCGTCGAACCCCTCGGCCACCACCGTCCGCGGGGTCGGAAAGCCGCCGGACGCCAGCAAGCTGGACGTGTAGTATTTGTCCACCGTCCGTTCGATCGTCGCCGGCCGATTCATGATGCGCACCCCGGCTGCCTCCAGTCGGTGGAGCACGTCCATCCTGAAGATAATCTGCTCAAGGGACCCTTCCGGGATGGTCCGGACCAGCAGGGCGTCATAGATTTCAAGCGGTCGTCCGATGACGCTGGCAAGTGGATGGCCCGGGGCCCGGGCCGAGAGGCGCGTGATGGGAAAGAAGTCGGCCTCGGACCCGCGGCGAGCCAGCGCCTTTGCCAGGGCCTCGACGTGCCACCCCCGCCTGTCAGCGAGGATCCCGATCTTCATGGACAACGCTCAAAGCAGATACCCATTGGACTCTTAAAGCCAGTAGCACTTCTCGCCAACTATCTTGTCCTAAAATGGGTGGGAACCGTGCCGGGCCAAGTAACGAGCATAGCAAGGCGCGGCCCTCGGGGCGGACCGAGGCGTACCTTCTTGGGTACGCCGCAGGGAGCGCCCCGGGGCCAGCAACGCCGCTAGGCGAAGTCAATTGGACCGGCACTAGCCGAGGAGGGAGGCTCGAAGCAGCCCGGCATCGAAACGCCCGGCTCGGAAGGTCCGGCCGCTGGCCGCGTTGGTGATAGCGATCTTCGCCGGGCTGAAGAGGAGCGGATCGATCTTATAGAAGTCGCCGTCATAGCGTTTGAACAGGTCGCCGAATAACTGGCCATAGTCACGCGAGGATGAAGCAGGGACCTTCTCGATCAGCGGTTCGATCTCGGCATCGGTCGCCGACACCGTCAAGAAGACCTCGCTCCCATACAGGACACAATCATTCGTCCGCCCGATGGCGGCCAGGTCGTCGGCGGCCGGGGTGGCGATGGGGCAGGTCCCGAAGCCGCTGACCACCTTGGCCACATCGAATCCCAGCTCCAAGAGCTTGTGCATGGCCGTCTCCACGGAGCGGGCGGCGATCTGGACCCCTCCGGCCAGGCTCCGCGTGGCGGCGACCGCCAGCGACACGCGCTGCGGCTTCACGCCGCATTTCTCGGCCACGTAGTCAGCGACCTCTTCGTTCGGCAGACGGCCGCTCTCCAGAACCAAGACCGCCGCGTCGGCCTCATCCTTCACGCCGATCTTGGCATACAACTCTTCAGTCCTCGCCAACGCCCTGGCCGGTCCGGACCCCATCGCAAAGAACTTCCCGCGCTGAATTTTCCAACCGGCGTACTGAGAGCCGAGGCAAGCCAGCAGAGGGCCGTCAATCACCACGCTGACACCTGGGAGCGCGAACCCTCCATAGTCAAGCGGGATGAACTCCACCCTGCCGAGCCCTCCCAGGCAGATCTCCGCGAGGCCCTTCCCAGCCAGCAGCCCCCCCGGCGCCTTCACCCCGAGATCGACCAGCCTGGCCCCGTTCGACAAGGTCGAGAAGGAGACGCCGAGCGCCAACGCCTGATCCGACATCCGATCGAGGATCTCATGTGCCCGGAGATTCACGCTGAGAGACATGACTGTTTGGTCCTCAGGCCGGGATCAGGATCTCGCCCTTCCCGATCTCAGCCAGGTCTCCATGGTACCGCCGATAGAGGCCATTTGCCTGTTGGGGCGTGGGCTGCACGCCGAGACGCTTCAGCCCTTTGAACAGGATGCGGAGGAAGACCGGCGCGTAGATGCAGTCGTAGGCGAAGGTCGGGAGCAGTTCGACGGGGTGCATACAGACGATCATCCCCTTCTGCATTCCGCCTCCCGTTCTCAGGCCCGCCTGACCGAAGAGACAGATCGTCCCGGCCGCCATCCGGGCGCCGAGAAAGTCCTCAGCGTTCCCCTTGATCACGACGAGACCACGGCGCATATAGGCGCCAACCTCGTGTCCGACGTCCCCCTCGATCAGAATGATCCCACCCCGCATGCCGAACTTGCTTCCCCGGTAGGCGGCGCCCACACGATGTCCCGCATTCCCCCTGACCCGGATGAGTCCAGCCTCCATCTCGACGCCGAGGAAGTCGGCCGCGTTCCCCTCGACGATGATTTCCCCGCCCCTCATGTAGGCGCCTGCGTGCATCCCGACGTCCCCGTGGATGACGACCCGGCCCCGAGTCATTCCGGAGCCGACCCACTTGACCCGAGGGATCGAACCATCCACCTCGATCTGATCGGACCGCTCCCCCTCGACTTGGAAGAAGTCGCCAAGGCGGCGCGACTCGTTCCCAAAGGCCACCGGGAGGGCCTCGATTTCCTCCCGGCTCCGGTCAGCAAAGAGGTCAGGCGAGATCGACTCGGCCTCGAGCGGAACGCCGGTCGGGGCCTCTTTCACGCGAAGGATGACAGGTGGCATGTGTAGCTTTCAGCCGTCAGCTTTCAGCTTTCAGCGCTCAGCATAAAGCTGATGGCTGATTGCTGATAGCTGATTAGCTTGAGAGGAGCTGATGGAGGTGAAACTGGTGCTTCCCGAGCTTCCCGCCGTAATTGCCGG
>CAZCMC010000235.1:0-3110 GCA_964499665.1 uncultured bacterium
AAGGAGATTGATGTCATCCACATTCACCGACTCTTTGTTCCTGTAGAGCGCAATGATGATGGCCAGCCCAAGCGCCACCTCGGCGGCGGCCACGGCCATGACGAAAAACACGATGACCTGGCCATCCATTGAGCCCAGGAACTTCGAGAATGCAACGAAGGTCAGGTTCACCGCGTTCAACATGAGTTCGATCGCCATGAAGATGATGAGAGCGTTGCGCCTGATCACGACCCCGATCACCCCGATGGCAAAGAGGGCGGCGCTGAGGATCAGGTACGCGTTCAGGGGAACGGTCGCCGTCACTCTCGCTGCCCCCTGGCCAATACCATCGCCCCAACGATGGCGATGAGGAGGATGATGGAGGTGATCTCGAAGGGGATCAAGAACTCGGTGAACAGGAGACGGCCAATGAGCTGGGTATTCCCGACCGCATTGACATAGTCGGATGTGTAAGGTCCCCGGATGCCCGGAGCAATCCAGGACCCGATGGCGACAGCCAGCTCAAGAACCAGAAGAGCGACCAGGCCGAGCCCCAGCAGTAATCTGGGCCGATCCTGGCGAAGCCAGGGGGGCGGTTCGTGTCCCACGTCCAGCAACATAATCACAAAAAGAAAGAGGACCATGATCGCTCCGGCATAGATGATGACCTGCACCACAGCGACGAACTCAGCCTGCAGGAGGAGATAGAGCCCGGAAAGCGCGAAGAAGGTCCCAACGAGGGCAAGGGCGCAGTAGATCGGATTCCGGAGGAGGATGACAAGCACAGCAGTGGCGAGCGCCAGAGCGGCCAGCGGGACGAAGAGCAACCACTCCATCCCTACCTCAATGCCACGAAGGCGGCCGTGATCACGATGTTGGCCAGCGCCAGGGGCAGCAGGACCTTCCACCCGAATTGCATCAACTGGTCGTACCTGAAGCGCGGCAGGGTAGCCCGGATCCAGATAAAGAGAAAAATAACCAGGTAGAGCTTGACCAGAAACCAGACGACCGGTGGCAGGAACGGCCCCCTCCAGCCGCCCAGGAAAAGGGTCGTCGCCAGGGCGGCGACGGTGATCATATTGGCGTACTCGGCCATGAAGTACATGGCGAACTTCATGGAGCTGTACTCCACGTGGAAGCCTGCCACCAGCTCGGTCTCGGCTTCCGGGAGATCGAAGGGGGCACGATTGGTCTCGGCGATCGCGCAGATCAGGAAGATCAAGAAACCGATCGGTTGAAGCAGGATGAACCATGTCTGTGATTGGGCGCCGACGATTCTCACCAGGCTTAGTGATTCGGAGAGCATCAGGACCCCGACCACCGAGAGACCCATCGACAGCTCATAACTGATCATCTGGGCCGCTGAGCGCAGTCCCCCCAGGAGCGCGTACTTATTGTTCGAGGCCCAGCCCCCCAAGACAATCCCATAGACTCCGAGAGAGGCGACACCGAACAGATACAGGAGCCCGATGTTGACGTCGCTGATCACCATGTCGATGCTCTGGCCGAAGAGACGTACCCGGTCCCCGAACGGGATCACGGCGAAGGAGATGAAGGCAGGGATGAGGGCCAGCGTAGGGGCCAGGACGTAGATCGTACGGTCGGCGGCCTGAGGAATAATATCCTCCTTGAACATCAACTTGATTCCGTCGGCGATCGGCTGGAGGAGGCCGTGGGGGCCGACCCGCATCGGCCCGAGTCGGACCTGGAAGTCGCTGATGACCTTGCGTTCCAACCACGTCAGGTAGGCGACACTCAGCAGCATCAGGCCGAAGACCACGGCGATCTTCGCCAGCATGACGACGAAGAAAGCGGGTTCTGGCATCCTGATTTCCTACCGCCCGCCTAGGACCCGTCCCCGGACCCGAACGGACAGGCGCGTTCCACGATGTGTTGCTCGAACTCATCGCCGAAATACTTCAGATAGCTCTCGATCGGCATGGCGGCTGCGTCACTGAGTGGGCAGATGGTTTTCCCCTTCATGTTGTCGCAGATGTCCATCAGCAAGTCTAGGTCGACCTTCCGGCCGCGGCCCGCCTCGATCCTCCGGAGCGTCTTGTGGAGCCACGCGGTCCCCTCGCGGCACTGGGTACACTGCCCGCACGATTCGTGGTGATAGAACCGTGCGACGATCTCTCCGGCCCGCACCATGCAGGTGGAGTCATCCATGACAATGACGCCACCTGACCCGGCCATGGAGCCGGCCTTGGCCAGGGATTCAAAGTCCATCCTGGTGTCTAGGTGCTGTTCGGTGAGCACCGGTACCGACGAACCTCCAGGGATCACCGCCTTCAAGCGGCGATCCCCCCGCATCCCGCCCGCGTGCTGGAAGATCAACTCTCTCATCGGCACATCCATCGGCAGCTCGTAGTTGCCCGGCCGACGCACGTGGCCGCTCACGGAGAAGATCCTGTTGCCTGTGCTCTTTGGCGTGCCGATGCTCGAAAACCACTCAGCCCCTCTCAGTACAATGTGGGGGAGGTTGCAAAGCGTCTCCACATTGTTCACGACGGTGGGCAGGCGGTAGAGGCCCGCCGACGCCGGGAAGGGCGGTTTCAGCCGCGGCAGCCCTCGTTTTCCCTCCAGCGACTCCAACAGTGCGGTCTCCTCTCCGCAGATGTAGGCGCCGGCCCCGCGGTGCAGGTGGATCTCCAGGTTAAAGCCGCTGCCCAGGATATTGTTCCCCAAGAAGCCATGGGCGGCCGCATCCCGGATCGCCTGCTCCATAATGACCGCGCCCGCGACGAACTCTCCCCGGAGGTAGATGTACGCCGTCCGACAGCCAATGGCGTAACTGGCCAGGATGATCCCTTCCAGGAGCTGGTGCGGATCCCTCGTGATCAGATCCCGGTCCTTGAAGGTGCCCGGCTCGCTTTCGTCGGCATTACAGACCAGGTACTTGGTCAGGGTCGGGTCCTTGGGGACGAAGCCCCACTTGACCCCGGTGGGAAAGCCTGCGCCGCCACGGCCCCTCAGCCCCGATCGTCTCACAAGATCGATCAGCCTCTCCGGGCTGTGCTCCTTGAGCGCCCTGGGTATGGCCTGATACCCTCCGGTGGCCAGGTACTCCTCGATGGTCCCGAGATACCCCGAGATCTCGAATCGCTTGGTGAGAACCTTCTCGCTCATGT
>CAZCMC010000236.1:0-3098 GCA_964499665.1 uncultured bacterium
CGGACGTCCGTCGCGATGGTCTCCGTTCCCCCTAACCGCTCGAATTCCTTCTCTTGCAACACTCGGAGAAGCTTGACCTGGACTTCGGGCGGGATATCGCCGATTTCGTCCAGAAAGATCGTTCCGCCATGCGCCAGTTGAAAGCGGCCGATCTTTCTGGAAACGGCCCCCGTAAAGGCCCCCTTCTCATGGCCGAATAGCTCGCTCTCGATGAGGCCGGTGGGCAGCGCGGCGCAGTTCACCTTGATCAGCGGCCGGTCTTTTCGGCGGCTGAGATTGTGAAGGGCCCGAGCAATCAGTTCCTTGCCGGTCCCCGTTTCGCCGGTCAGCAGCACGGTCGCACCGGTTGCGGCGACCTGCTCGACCTTTCGCAAGACTCTCTTGATCGCCGGAGACGTCCCGATGATCTCTTCAAAATTGTGCTCAGTCTTGAGCTCCTCTTGCAGGTAGACATTCTCGAGCTGCAGTTTGCTCAGCTCGGCCTCGGCCTGTACCCGCTCGTTGATGTCCCTCAGAATGACGGTATAGAGTTTTTGCCCACCTGCCTCCACCTGCGAGATGGTCCCTTCGATGGGAAACTCGAGGCCATCGGCACGCAGGGCGGTGAGGCCGTCGGGGATCCAGCGGTAGGGTGTGGCCGTATCGCCCTGTTCGAGGGCCGTGACATGGTCGGAAAGCACGCGGCGGAGCGGGTCGGAGAGAAACCGGCCCACGGGCCCCCCAATCGCGTCCGCTGCGGCGCAGCGAAACACGGCCTCGGCCGCCCGATTGAACAGTCGGATCTGCTGCTGCCCATCAATGGTGACAACGGCATCCATGGCAGACTCCAGGATGCGAGCCAGCCGTTCCTCACTCTCCCGTAACGCCTCCTCCGCCCGCTTCCGGTCGGTGATGTCTTGGACGGTCCCTTCGTAGTAGAGCACCGCGCCCCTGGGATCGCGGACGGCGCGCGCACTCTCCGAGATCCATATCACACTGCCGTCTCTGCGATGCACCTGCGACTCGAGTCCCAACACAGCGCTCTGTTCCTGCAACAGACGGATGAACTCGGCACGACGGGCGGGTTCTACATAGAGTTGCGGTCCGATGTCGGTGAGTTCCTCGACGAGTTCCTCGGGAGATTCGTACCCATACATGCGCGCCAGGGAAAGGTTGGCGCTGATGTAACGCCCCTCTGGCGTGGTTTGGAAGATCCCCTCGACAGCATGCTCAAAAATGCTGCGATATTTTTCTTCGGCATGCCGCAGCGCCACTTCCGCCCGGCTACGTTCCGCGATTTCCCGACTTAGGTTCTCGTTGGCGACCGTGAGGTCGGCCGTGCGCTCATCGACGCGGATCTCCAGGTTGTCCTTCGCCTGTTGGAGTGCCGCCTTGGCCTGGGTACGCTCGATCACCCGCCCGAGCTGCGTACCGATGTGCGCCATAACTTCCAAGAGCGGCTCGTCAGGCTCGATGGCCACGTCAGAGAAGAACTCGAGCACCGCGACCACGTCGGTCACCACCAACACCGGGAATCCGAAGCCTGCTTTGATGCCGATGTCCTTGGCGAACCTGGCCCGCGGAAAATTCGGGTCCTTCGTCACATCGATGATCCACGCGGGCCTTCCACTGGCCAGGACCCGCCCCGGCAATCCCACGCCCGGGGCGAAGCGGGTCACCTCGGTCACCTTCCGAAAGGTCTCGAACCTGTTCGGATGATCAAGATGCCAGAGTTCCGTCGTAACGAGTTCGCCTGTACCATCGGCGGCGAGCATGTACGCGTGACCCACCGGCCATTCGGTGAGGGTGCATACCTCGTCGAGACAGACCTGTATCGCTTTGTCGACAACGGAAGCCTCGTTGGCGGCGACCGCAATTTTCTGAAGTAAACGAACATACGCGGTTTGCTCTTGCAGTGCCTTTTCTGCCTGCTTGCGTTCGCTGATATCGCGAAGGATGCCGGTGAAGAGATACTTACCATTTTCCTGGCGGATAGCGCCGAAGGAGACTTCGATCGGGATGTCACGCCCACTGCAGTGCAACCCAGTGAGCTCCAGTCCCTCCCAGGAGATGCCTTTCTGTCCCGTCTCGATAAACTTCGCAATCGCCGCGGTATGGCGCGACCGCAGCGGTTCGGGCATTAGGCGCGTAAGCGGCTGACCGAGCAGCTCGTGTGCGGCGTATCCAAAGACCTTTTCCGTGGCGGGATTGCCATAAGTGATCCGGCTGTATTCGTCAATAGTGATAATCGCGTCGGTCGCGGATTCTGCGACGACACGGTACTTCTCTTCGCTCTCGCGCAGCGCCTCCTCTGCCTTCTTGCGCTCGGTGATGTCACGGATAGCGCTCGAGATCAGAACTCCGTCCTCGGTCGCGAGGGGACTCAGGCTGATCTCAGCGGGAAACTCGCTCCCGTCCTTCCGCCGACCGTAGAGGTCCAGCCCCGAACCCATGGGGCGAACACGAGGACGGGTGAAGTAATCCGTGCGGTGGTGCGTGTGTTCCCTCCGGAAGCGTTCAGGCACCAGGACCTCGACGGACTCTCCGAGCAATTCCCCTCTGGAGTAACCGAACAGCCTCTCTGTTTGCTCGTTCACCAGGACGATCTTCCCCTGCTGGTCGACGACGACCATGGCATCCGGCGCGGACTCGAAGACCTGCCGAACCATATCCCCTGGCTCCCTTGTCCCCCCATCTTTTTTCATTTACCGCCTCGGCACCCTTATCCCTCTCTTGTGCACCCAGCTCTGGTGCTCAGATTTAACCACAATGTTCAGAAGTGAACAACACGAAAAGATTCGCTGAATATTCAAGGTCTCTCCAGCTCCCCAGGGACCAGGGTTGTTCAATTCTGAACATCCGATTGCTGGCACGTCGTTCTCACTGATATCAGGTTCGATCAGCATTGTCAATGACTTAACAGCAACAGTCCTTGCTGGCATGGGCCTTGCGATAGGAAGACGTTGAATGGAGCACCAGCGGGAGTGGGAAGCCGAAGGGTGGGACCGGAGAGAAGGGGGGGAGTTCGATGAGGACCGGGCAGACGACGAACATCATCAGCGTACTCCTGATTGTCACGTTCATGTGGTTGAGCACAGGGTGTGCCGGACTCGCGGGCC
>CAZCMC010000237.1:0-3090 GCA_964499665.1 uncultured bacterium
TGCCCGAGACCTTCTTCATCAACCGGGAGGGGACGATCCATTACAAGCATGTCGGAGCCCTGACCAAACAGATGCTCCAGGGGAAGATCGAGGAGATGCTGTGATTACAGGTTCCGGGTTCCGGGTTCCGGGTTCCGGGTTCTAGGTTCCAGCATGCGTGGTCTGCTTCTGTCACTGTTGATCGTGGGAGTCGTTGGGGTGTGGCTGAGTCCTGCCGTCGGGGTCGGCCTCGAGGAGCAGACACAACTCCTGGCCGCTGAGCTGCGCTGCCCCGTGTGTCAGAACCTGTCGGTGGGCGACTCGCCCTCAGAGATGGCCAACCAGATGCGCGAGCTGGTCCGGGAGAAGCTGAAGAACGGGGAGAGCCCCGAGCAGATCCGAGCCTATTTCGTCAGTCGCTACGGCGAGTGGATTCTCCTCGCCCCGAAACGCCAGGGATTCAACTGGGTAGCGTGGCTGCTGCCGTTCGGCGCCATCCTGGGCGGGGTCGGCGTCATCGGCTTCGTGGTTCGTCGCTCTGTGTCGAGGAGCCGGTCTCCAGGGGATGCGCAGCTACCCCCGCTCGATCCCCGGTACGCCAGCCGGTTGCAGGCGGAGCTCAAGGAGTGGGGGCAGTGAGGGCGTGGAATACCTGATCGCTTCCCTCCTGGTCTTTCTCGCCCTCACGCCGGTGATCGCGCCGTTCCTGAGGACGAGGGAGGAACCTCCACCGCAGCCGGGACATGCCGAGTTGCAAGAACTTCTGGGCGAGAAGCAGACGCTCTACGCCGCGATCAAGGAACTCGAGTTCGATCATCAGGCCGGCAAGCTTGCGCTTGAGGACTACCAGCAGACACGCTACAGTTACGAGCTAAGGGCGGTGGCCGTCCTGGAGCAGATCGACCGATTGAGTGAAGGTCGCGGCGTCAAGGACGCGACATCCCGAAAAGAGCAGAGCCGATGAGACGTCTTATGGAGTCCAGGCTGGTCGCCTCCGGCTTGGAGAAAATCCATCAGAAGATAGTGGACGGAGTTCGTCTGGACTTCGATGACGGGCTCGCCCTGTACCGGACGCGCGATCTCACATCGGTGGGGTTCCTTGCAAACCTCGTCCGCGAGCGGAAGAGTGGGGACCGGGCCCACTTCGTCCGCAACCTACACATCAATTACACGAATATCTGCAATAAAGGATGCAAGTTCTGCTCATTCTATGCGCTGCCGAACGACTCGCGGGCATATGTCCTCAGCATCCAGGATATCCAGGATCGGATCCGCAAGCACGGCGACGTCCCGATTCGTGAGATCCACATGGTGGCCGGGATCAATCCGAGGCTGCCCTACCAGTATTACCTCGAGTTGATCAGGGCGGTGAAGGAGACCAAACCCGGCGTCCATGTCAAGGCGTTTACGATGATCGAACTGGCCCAGATCCAGCGGGTGGCGAAGAAACCGATGGGCGAGATGCTGGCCGACCTGAAATCGGCGGGGCTCGACTGCTGTCCCGGCGGCGGGGCGGAGGTCTTCAGCGACCGGGTCCATGAAGAGTTGTTCCGGGCCAAGCTGGACAATGAGGGGTGGTTCGATGTGGCCAGGGAAGTTCATCGGGCGGGCATCCGTTCGAACGCCACGATGCTCTATGGCCACATCGAGACCGTGGAGGAGAAGGTCAAGCACCTGCTCCATATCCGCGACCTGCAGGACGAGACCCAAGGCTTCATGTGCTTTATCCCGTTGGCGTTCGATCCGGCCAACACCGAGCTGAGTCACATCCCGGTCACCACCGGGTACACCAACCTGCGGGAGATCGCTATCGCCAGGCTGCTGCTGGACAATTTCCCCCACATCAAGGCGTTCTGGATCATGATCACGCCGGCGGTGGCCCAGCTCGCGCTCTGGTACGGCGCGGACGACATCGACGGGACCGTCAGCCATTACGAGATCACGCATGCCCTGGGTGACGCCTCCCACCACCAGGAGCTCAGCCACGAGCAGCTTCTCGTGATGATTCGTGAGGCCGGCCGGCAGCCGGTGGAACGCGACGCCCTCTATAACCCGCTCTCAGCCAATTGATGGTGCTGCCGCGTTGCGTCGTGAAGAGTCCCATGGGGAACAAGATAATCCGTAGCTAGACGACTCAAAAACGATGGATACGAAGCTCAAGGCCGATATCGAGGACATACGGTCTGGAATCAACACCGGGCGCTTCACGAATGAAGCGCCTCGCGTTAACGAGGCGTCCCACGCGACGCGCCGGAAGGACGCACGCGGGCGAACGCTGGCGTTTGACCGCGACAAGGCAGTTCTACCTTTCGCTTGTGATCTGTGATAGTATGGCGGCCATATGACCATGGTGAACTCTCTCAAGTTGGATAAAACCAGCCTCACTGTCTCCTCGCTTGCCGGCTCGTCAGACGACAAGGTTTATTGGTGTGCCAAGTCCCCTTACGAGCGCCTGCGAGCCGTTGAGGCCTTGCGCCAACTTAACTATGGCCACCGTCAATCTACCGCCCGACTTCAGAGAGTTTTTGAAGTTACTCAACGCCCATCAGGTTGAGTACCTCCTCATCGGCGGTTATGCCGTAGCCTATCACGGCTACCCCCGCGCCACCGCCGACATGGATATCTGGATCGCCGTTCACTCTCAGAATGCGGAAAGGATCGTCACGGCACTGAAGGAATTCGGTTTCGACCTCCCTGAACTCTCACCGGCTCTCTTCCTGAGAGAAGGCCAAATGATCCGCATGGGTGTGCCACCTGTCAGAATCGACATTGCGACGACCATTTCCGGTGTCAGTTTCGCGGAGTGTTATGCGGCACGCGTCGTCGATGTCCTGGATGAGGTCGATGTCAACTTGATCAGTTTGCCGCATCTCAAGGCCAACAAGAAGGCGGCTGGCAGGCACAAAGATCTCGACGACCTTGAAAATCTTCCCTAGTGAGCCAGTGGTAGACACGGCCCGGCTAAAGCGTCAGTGCAGCCGACCGCCTCCGCTGGGTAATTCAGAAGCTGCTTGCCTGGTTAGTAGTCTTTCAGCGAATGTGTCTTGGCCCCGTCACGGCGGCTGAGGGCTGCCGGCTTCACATTCATGGAGGCTTCAATGGAGAGGAGAG
>CAZCMC010000238.1:0-3051 GCA_964499665.1 uncultured bacterium
ACTATGAACGCTCTTTCTCTCCCTGAACTACGAACGCCTTTGGGGTTGCTATGAAGATCGCGATACTTGGAGGGACGGGGCGCGAGGGGACGGCCCTCGCGCTCCGCTGGGCGGCGTCCGGCATGGATGTCATCATCGGATCACGGGAGGAGAAGCGGGCGGTTGCCGTTGCTGACCACCTGAACCGGACGTTGGGGAAGACCACCATCCGTGGAGCGTCGAACAGGCAGGCGGCCGAAGAGGCCGAGGTTGTGGTGCTGACGGTTCCCGCTCCCGCTCACCTCGCGACACTGAAGGAGGTGAGAGAGGCCTTGCAGGGCAAACTCCTGATCGATGCCACTGTCTCACTCGATCCGGACGCGCCCGGGCGACTCTCGTCCCCGAACCACCGATCCGCTATCGAGGAGGCGCAGGAGTTTCTGGGGCCTGGGACCAATGTCGTGGCGGCCTTCCAGAACATCTCCTATCGCCTGCTACGAGAGCCAAGCAAGCAGATCGACTGCGACGTGCTGGTCTGCGGAGACGACCCTCAGGCGAGGCGGCTCGCTATGGCGCTTGTGGAGAAGATTGGCCTGCGCGCTCTCGATGCCGGCGCGGCTCACTTCGCCAGGACCGTCGAGGCGCTGACCCCGCTGCTGCTGGAGCTGAATCGCCGTTACAAAACCAAGGAGGCCGGGATCAGGATCACCGGCCTGCCGGAGAAGGAGCGATGATCGTCGCCCTGGGCGGAGGGATCGGCGCCTCGAAGCTGCTCCTAGGAGTGTGCCAGGTGATCGACCCGTCCGAACTGACGGTCATCGTCAACACCGGTGACGATTTTCTCCTACACGGCCTCACCATCTGCCCTGACCTGGATACCGTCGCCTACACCCTGGCCGGCTTTTCCGACCAGGAAAGGGGATGGGGGATCGAGGGTGACAGTTTCAACGCCCTCAGTTGGCTCGATCGCTACGGCCGCGAGGCCTGGTTCAATCTTGGGGACCGCGACCTTGCCACACATCTCCACCGCACCGCCCTGCTCCGGCAAGGACTGACCCTTGCCGAGGTCACCGATCTTGTCCGGCGGTCTCTTGGGGTCCGGACCCGTATCCTGCCGATGGCCAACGAGAGAATATCGACGATCGTCCTTACCGACCAAGGGCCGCGACCGTTCCAGGAGTACCTCGTCCGCGATGGTGCGAGTCACGCCGTGCGAGGGGTCCGGTTCGAGAGCGTGGAGCGATCACGGCCCGCGCCCGGGGTTCTCGAGGCGATCGAGGCCGCCGATGGGATCATCATCTGCCCCAGCAATCCGGTGATCAGTATAGGACCGATCCTTGCCGTCCCGGGCATCCGCCGTGCGCTGACAATGACCGAGGCGCCGATCGTGGCGATCAGTCCGGTCGTCGGCGGCCGGTCGCTGAAAGGCCCGACCGACAAGTTCCTGGCCGGCCTCGGGCATGAGGTGTCGGCCCTCTCGGTGGCGCGACTCTACCAGGACCTGCTCGACCTGTTCATTGTGGATCGATCCGATACCAAACTCCTCCCTGCCATCGAGGCTCTGCCGGTGAAGGCAAGAACGGCGGATACAGTGATGCATAACCTGGAGGCCAAGATCTCCCTGGCCAAAGAGACCCTCTCCTCGCTCGCCTCTCTCCGACCTCAATGATCGTGGCACTCATCCCGGTGAAGGAGCTCGCCCGAGGCAAGCAGCGCCTCAAGTCGCTATTGACATCCGAGGAGCGCCATCTCCTCTCCAAGACGATGCTTGAGGATGTGCTCTCCGTCGTCACCACGTCCCCACGGTTTGATCGGACGTTGGTCATTACCTCGGACAGTGAGGCTGCGGCATTGGGTGGTCAGTACGGCGCAGGTGTCATCAAGGAGGCCCGGCAGGTCCGACAGAGCCAGTCGGTCGATGCGGCCGCGGCCATCTGCCGCCAGATGGGCGCCAAGGCGATGCTGACGCTTCCGCTCGATGTCCCCCAGGTCACGACCGACGATCTGATCCGGATCGTGGAGCAAGGGAATGCGGCGCCCGGGATCGTCCTGGTGCCATCACGCGACAGGCTTGGAACCAACGCCCTGCTAGCCCGGCCTCCCGATGCGATCCCCTTTCGTTTCGGGTACGACAGCTTCCGGGCGCATCAGCGAGAGGCCGAGGCCAGAGATCTCGCCTGCGAAGTCTGCGAGCTCCCCAACCTTGCCCTCGACATCGACGAGGTCGAGGATCTTCGCTTGTTCCTGGATCAGCCGGGCAAGACCAGGACCCACGAGCTCCTCCATCGGCTCGGAATCGACTGGAGGCTCGATGTCAGACAGGGCGCCTGAGCTTTCCCTCATCGGCCTGACCGGTCTTCCGGAGATCCGCCAGGGAGACGACCTGGGCGCGTTGATCGTCGAGGCGGTCAGATCGTTGGGACTCGAGTTCCGGCCGGGCGACATCCTGGTCGTGACGCAGAAGGTCGTCTCCAAGGCCGAAGGGAGGGTGATCCCCCTCCGTGATGCAACGCCTTCGCCTCTGGCACGCTCCTGGGCCGTCCTCCTCGACAAGGATCCCCGTCTGGTCGAGCTGATCCTTCGGGAGGCGAAACGGATCGTCCGGATGGATCGCGGCATTCTGATCGCCGAGACGCGGCACGGCTTCATCTGCGCCAACGCGGGGGTCGATCGGTCGAACCTCCCCGACCAGGATGCCGCCGCCCTCCTCCCGCTCGACCCGGACGGGTCAGCCAAAGCCATTCGAGATCCAATCCTGGCGCTCTGCGGGATCGAAGTCGCCGTGCTGATCTCCGACACCTTCGGCCGTCCCTGGCGCGAGGGCCTGACCAACGTCTGCATAGGCGTGAGCGGCCTGATCCCGATGAGGGATTACAGCAACGTTGGGGACGACTTCGGCCGGCGGCTGAAGGCGACGATCATCGGCGTCGCCGACGAACTGGCAGCGGCGGCTGAGCTGGTGATGGGCAAGACCGAGCGAATCCCTGCGGTTCTGATACGTGGTTACCAATACGAGAAGGGGGAAGGTCGGACCTCGATGCTGCTTCGCCCGCCCGAGAAGGATCTGTTCAG